>JAITVH010000135.1 GCA_031285905.1 Prevotella sp. | reverse complement strand
TAACACATTAGTTCACATTGGGATTTCACTTAAACAACATAAAATATAATAATGGTAAACTTATTAAAAATAAAAAATCTTCACGCTAATATCGAAGGTAAAGAAATATTGAGAGGATTAGATTTTGAAGTAAATGAAGGTGAGATACACGCCGTGATGGGCCCTAATGGCGCCGGAAAGAGTACGCTCGCCTCCGTTTTGGTAGGAAATCCGAATTTCGAAGTTACTGAAGGTGAGATTGAATTCCGTGGTCATGATTTATTGGATATGGATCCGGAAGACAGAGCAAGGGAAGGCCTTTTCCTTAGCTTTCAGTATCCTGTGGAAATACCGGGCGTGAGCATGACTAATTTTATGCGAGCTTCGCTCAATGAAATACGAAAACACAGAGGGGAAGCCCCTGTTCCTGCAACAGAATTCCTGAAAATGATGCGCGAAAAACGGGAACTGGTCGAACTGGATAAAGACCTGGCCGGACGTTCGGTTAATGAAGGCTTTTCGGGAGGAGAGAAAAAACGTAACGAAATATTCCAGATGGCCATGCTTGAACCTAAGTTAGCTATACTGGATGAGACTGATTCAGGATTGGATATCGATGCGCTTCGTATTGTGGCTGCAGGTGTAAATAAGTTGAGAAGAAAAGATAATGCGACAGTAGTGATTACCCACTACCAACGCCTACTCGATTATATTAAGCCTGATTTTGTACATGTACTCTATAAAGGAAGGATTGTAAAAAGTGCAGGGCCGGAGTTAGCGCTCGAATTGGAGAAAAAAGGGTACGATTGGATTATAAAAGAATTTCAGGAATGATAGAAGCACAATATATAGATATATTTACTGAATACAGAGATAAGATTGATAGCAAGTCAGTGCCGGGAATGAACAACCTTCGGAATAAAGCTTTGGAGGCTTTTATCAAGCAAGGGTTTCCTACAAAGAAACAGGAAGATTATTTATATCTTGATGTTTCGGCCGAGTTTATGCCCGATTATGCATTGAATCTGAATAGAGTTCCTTTTCATGGTAACCCTTATGTTGCATTCAGGTGCGAGATTCCCAATCTTACGACCAATCTCTATTTTGTATTGAATGATCTCTACCACAAGGAACATCAGCCAAAGGTAAATTATCCTGATGGTGTTTTTGTAGGTAGTATGATAGACTTTGCGCAACAATATCCTGATTTGCTTACTAAATATTACGGGCAGGTGGCAAATGTGGAGAACAATGGTATTGTAGCATTCAATACTATGTTTGCACAAGATGGTTTTGTCATTTATGTGCCTAAGGGTGTAGTAATAGAGAAACCGATACAATTGATCAATATATTGAAAAGCGAGTTTGACTCTTTGGTAAATCGTCGTATATTGATTATTGCGGAAGATAATGCGCAGGTTAAATTGCTTATCTGCGACCATACGGTCGATGAATCACAATTCCTGGCTACCCAGGTAACCGAAATAATTGCGGGAAAGAATGCTATTGTCGACTATTACGATCTGGAAGAAAATTCTGATAAAGTAACTCGTTTGACGGATCTATTTGTTACTCAGGAGGAAAGTTCGAATGTGTTGGTTAACAATATGACTTTCAATACAGGAGTAAGCCGCAATAACTTTCATGTGAAATTGAATGGCGAACATGCCGAAGCATATGTATGCGGAATGGTAATTGCCGACCGGAAACAATATGTGGATAATTTTGCATTTCTCGATCATGCCAAACCTCATTGTACAAGTACGCAACTATTCAAATATGTGTTGCAGGACGAGGCAAAAGGCTCTTTCTGTGGGCGTATCAGGGTAGAAAAAGATGCTCAGAAGACACAGGCCTATCAGTCGAATAATAATCTGTGTATTTCACCTAATACTCATATGTACGCCAAACCTCAGTTGGAAATATATGCCGATGATGTGAAATGTTCGCACGGACTGACTACAGGTCAACTGGACGAAGAAGCTTTGTTTTATCTACGTTCCAGAGGAATATCTCAAGATGCTGCCCGTTTAATGTTGATGCAGGCATTCGCGGCAGGAGTATTGGAGCATGTTCGTATCGATCGTCTGAAAGACAGGCTTGTGGATCTTGTGGAGAAACGATTTAAAGGAGAATCTGCCCGTTGTGGTAATTGCGCAGTTTGTAAATAAAAACTCGTAACTGAAAAATGAATATAGAAAAAATAAGATCGAATTTCCCGATTCTTTCCACTACCGTTTATGGTAAACCGTTGGTTTATCTTGATAATGGCGCTACCACTCAGAAGCCAAAATGTGTAGTAGAGAGACTTGAAGATATATATTACACCACGAATGCCAATGTGCATCGTGGTGTACATTATTTAAGCCAACATGCTACAGACCTGGCGGAAGAGGCACGGAATACAATCCAAAAGTTTATTAATGCAAAGCATAATAGAGAAGTAATATTTACGAAAGGTACTACTGAGTCTATTAATCTTGTAGCCCATAGCTTTTGCCAGCGTTTTTGTAAAGAAGGCGATGAGATTATTATCTCAGCGATGGAGCATCATGCCAATATCGTTTCATGGCAATTACAGGAAGAAATCAGAGGGATAAAACTCAAGGTGATTCCTATCAATGAAAAAGGAGAACTGAGAATAGATGAAATGAAGAAACTCATTACATCCCGTACCCGTTTAATTTCAGTTATGCATGTGTCTAATGTATTGGGAACCATAAATCCGATAGAAGAGATAATAGAAATAGCCCATAGTCATGATATTCCGGTTTTTATAGATGCTGCACAATCTATACAACATCTACCTATAGATGTACAAAAGCTGGACTGTGATTTTCTTGCTTTCTCAGGTCATAAAATATATGGCCCAAATGGAGTAGGAGTGTTATACGGGAAAGAACATTGGCTCGATGAAATGCCCCCGTATCAGGGTGGAGGAGAGATGATAAAGTCTGTATCGTTCGCAAAGACGACATTTAATGAACTTCCTTTCAAATTTGAGGCCGGTACACCCGATTATCCTGATGTTATAGCTTTGGCTACAGCTGTCGATTATCTGAACAGTATAGGACTTCCGGCTATAAAGAGGCATGAAGATGCCCTTTTGAAATATTGCACCGAAGAACTATTGAAAATAAAAAATATCCGCATTTTTGGAACTTCCGGCAATAAGTGTAGTGTAATTTCGTTTCTAATAGCGGATATTCATCATTACGATATGGGAATGCTTCTGGACAAAATGGGAATAGCAGTACGTACAGGTCATCATTGCGCTCAACCTCTCATGCATGAACTAGGTATAGAGGGTACAGTCCGGGCATCGTTTGCACTTTATAATACAAAAGAAGAAATCGATCTGTTTATTGATGGTGTGAAGAAAGTAGTTTCCATGTTTAGCTAATTGTTTATATCCGATAGTGCTTGATATAGGTAATATAGGCTTTAGATCGTAAGTTGTAACGATTATTATAAAAGTTTATTTTCAAATTATAAATGCTTTGTGTAAATTTGCAAACTAATTTTTGAGTAGAATGAAAGTAAAGATCCTTGGTGTTCTGTTATTGGCAATATTTTTCGCTTCGTGCGGGGAATATAATAAGGTATTGAAAAGCCGTGATGCGGAGTTGAAATACACATATGCTAAGAAATATTTTGATGAAGGGAAATATGGTAGAACGTCAACTCTATTAGACGAAATACTAAATACTTACACCGGTTCTCCCAAAGAACAGGAAATATTATTCCTTCTTGCTCAGGCATATTTCTATGACAAGGATTATCAATCAGCAACTCAATATTATACCCGTTATTATAACAAATTTCCTAAAGGGGATTATACCGAGCTTGCGCGCTTCAATTCTGCATATGGCTTGTATCTCGACTCTCCGGATGCACGTTTAGATCAGACAAGTACGGTAAGGAGCTGGCAAGAATTTAATAGTTTTCTTGAATATTTTCCTCAGAGTGAGAAAGCTCCGGAGGCAATAGATTTAGTAGATAAACTTCGGGAAAAACTTGCATATAAAGAGTTTCTGGCAGCACGCTTATATTACAATCTGGGATTATATATGGGTAATAATTATGACGCGTGTGTAATAACGTCGAAAGAAGCACTTAAGTTGTATTATAATACAGTATTTGCTGAAGAGTTTCAGATTCTGATCGTAAGGGCTAAATTTGAATTGGCGATGAACAGTATCGCTACAAAACGGGATTCCCGACATAGAGACTTGATCGATGAGCATTTCAATTATAAGAATATGTTCCCTAATGGAAAATATTCAAAGGAGTCTGAAAGATATTACAGGAATTCACTAAAAGCTCTGGGACAGGAAATTGATGAGCTTACCAATGAAACGATACAAGAAGAAAGAAATAATTAAACACTGAAAATAAATTATTAATAAAGAAATGGATTACAGGAAATCGAGCGCAGCCAGCAATACAGTTACCAGAGATATGATGACATTATCGGAAGATACAGGTAATGTGTATGAAACTGTAAGGATTATATCGAAACGTGCTAATCAAATCTCTGTAGAGATGAAGCAGGACTTAGATAAAAAATTACAGGAATTTGCATCTTATAATGATAATCTGGAAGAAGTATTCGAAAATAGAGAACAGATTGAAATTTCCCGTTATTACGAAAAACTTCCTAAAGCTAGTTTAATCGCAGCTCAGGAATATACAGAAGGGAAACTTTATTATAGAAATCCGAATAAAGATAAAGAGAACTTTTAAGGATGATACAACGTATTCAGACGATATTCCTATTATTGACAGCAATTCTGATGGGGGCTACAGTATTATGTCCTTTGTTGGAAATAAGTGGTGAAGGAGTGAAAGTCGTTTCATCATTTGATTCTTTTGGAATTTTTAGTTCAGCAACAGAGTATCCGACATGGGGTGTCCTTACATTTGCCATAATTGGTACGGTTTTACCATTAATCAATATTTTCTTTTATAAAAAGAGAAAATTACAGATTAGCATTGCAATAATTACTGCATTAATTATTGCGATTTATTATGTAACAGCTCTGACGTATCTGAGTGCTTTTCTTGATAAGATCAATGACTCTTATGCATTAAATCTTCAATTTGGGATTATACTTCCTGTTGTAGCTTTAGTTTTTGATTTATTGGCTATAAACCGGATAAAGAAAGATGAAAGACTGATAAAATCTTTAGATAGAATACGCTGATATAAATTACTATATAGACAAGAAGCACTTAATAAATAGATTATAGTGCTTCTTTTTTGTTTTTACCCATTTGTTTTCCTGTAACTGGCAATAGCCAATATATTAAGTGCCACTGCAAAGCCAATGATTTTCAGTAAATCAGGCAGGATATCTGTCAGACCGCTTCCCTTCATATAAATCAGCCTCATTACTTCTACAAAATAGCGTAAGGGATTGATGTATGTAACCTTCTGCGCCCACTCGGGCATACTGGTAATAGGGGTAAACAACCCACTGATAAGGATAAATATAATAAGAAAAAATAAAATCATAAACATGGCCTGTTGCTGTGTACGGGCAAAATTTGAAATCATCAGCCCCAATCCTGTAAAAGCGAGTAAATAGAAAAAAGCGAAAATATAAATATTTATAATGTGTCCGATGGGGAAGAGCCCGTATATGAGCCATGCAATAAACATTCCCAAGCTGAGAATAACCAATCCGATAATCCAGAAAGGTATCAGTTTACCAAGTATAAAAGTTAATTTAGAGACAGGGGTTACGTTGATTTGCTCCATTGTCCCGATTTCTTTTTCCCTGACAATATTCAGAGAAGACAGCATACCTCCCATCATAGAGACCAGAACAACTAATATGCCGGGAACCATATAATCCTGATAACGCATTTTGGTATTGTATCGGTAATATGGTTTTATTTCCACTGTCGGTTGATTTGTACCAACTGCCATATCAGATATATAAGAATTTATAATCTGGCTGATATAAGATAATCCTAATCCGGCTTTTTGTCCGTTTACGGCATCGAGCGATAGCATAAGTCCTCCTTCAGAGTTATTTATGATATTCTTCTCAAAATCGCGAGGTATTTCAAGTATAAGGTCTGATTTTCCTTGTTCGATGGAAGATAAAGCCTGTTCATATGTAGGCGAATAATCTGTCAACTTAAAGAATCCGGAAGAAAGAATTTTGTCTGTCATCTTAGTAGATATAGAGCTTTTATCATTATCTACAATGCTCAACAGAATGTCACGTTGGTCGAACGTAGCCGCCCATGGCAATATGGCAAGCTGCATAACAGGCATAAAGAGAATCAGCCTTAATAAGAATTTGTTGCGGAATACTTGCAGAAATTCTTTCTTCAATAAATATTTCAATTTCTTCATAACCTGTTTTTGAATTTTTTGATACTGAGATTCATAAAAAAGATAGTCATACACAGTAAGACTAAAAACTGAATCCATATAGCCTCAAAGCCTAATCCTTTTATCATTACGCTTCTTAGAGCGTCAATAAACCAACGGGCGGGAATGATGTATGATATCCATTGCAGAATATCTGGCATACTGCTCACAGGGAATATGAGTCCTGACAACAGCATGGAAGGAAGCATAAGACCAACCCCTGATGCTATCATTGCCGTTTGTTGTGTGTTGGTTATAGTGGATATCAGTAAACCCAATGCCAATGCCGAAAATGTATATATAACCGAGAGTAGTAAGATCAACGGGATACTGCCTACAATAGGTACATCAAGTACAAAATAAGCCAATACCAATACCATTATGACATCCAGAAAAGCAACAACCAGATATGGAACAGCCTTAGCAAACATAATGGTAGCTGGCTTCAAGGGCGATACCAATAGTATTTCCATTGTACCCTGTTCTTTCTCTCTTACTACTGATATGGATGTCATCAGGGCACAGATAAGCATCATCAGCATACCTATCATCCCCGGGACGATATTATAAGCGCTCTTCATTTGCGGGTTGTAAAGCATCTTGACCTCTGAATTTATTACCGGGACATTTGTTCCGGCTTTCGCCTGTTCCATTTGATATTGCATCATAATGGACTGAAAATAATTTACTATAGTGGATGCTTCATTCGGGTTGGAAGCGTCTACCATAATCTGTATATCTGTACCTGTGCGTCCTATCTCATTTCCGAAGGAGGAGGGTATTATTATTGCCATTTTAGATTCACCCCTTTGGAAAGATTTTTCTATTTCATCGGCAGAATTCAAATAACCTGAAAGGTTGAAGTATTCGTTGGCTTCTATTTTACCAATAAGTTTTTCGGAAACCGTTGACTTGGATTCATCTAAAACAACGAATTCCGTATTTGTTATTTCTGTAGATACGGCAAATCCCAA
This sequence comes from Prevotella sp., assembly GCA_031285905.1. GTDB lineage: Bacteria > Bacteroidota > Bacteroidia > Bacteroidales > Dysgonomonadaceae > Dysgonomonas. The sequence continues at coordinate 12,101 of JAITVH010000135.1, read as the reverse complement.
TATCAACAACATAATCACAGGTAATACTAACATTATCACCAATGTTAAAGGATCACGGGTGATGTGATATATTTCTTTTCGTATAAAACTGATAAACTGTTTCATTCTCCTGTCCTTTTAGCCTGCCTTGCCAATGCATGAAATACTTCATCCATCGATCCGGCATTAAATTGTTTTTTCATTCCCGAGGGAGTATTCAAAGCTCTTATCTGCCCATCGACCATAATAGACACTCTGTTGCAATATTCTGCTTCATCCATATAATGAGTGGTAACAAACGATGTAATGCCCTTGTCAGCTGCCCGGTAAATCATCTCCCAGAATGTACGTCGCGCCATTGGGTCTACTCCTCCTGTTGGTTCATCCAGAAAGACAATTTTGGGAGAGTGAAAGGTGGATACAGCAAATGATACTTTTTGTTTTATTCCCAATGGTAAAGATTCGACAAGAGACTTCCTTTCGCTGTGTAATCCCAGTTCTGTAATCACTTCTTCAGTCTTGGCCTTAATCTCTTTACGGTTCATACCATATATTCCTCCAAAAAGTTCAAGGTTTTCTACTGTCGTCAAGTCGGAATAGAGAGAAAACTTCTGGCTCATATAACCGATATTCTCTTTTATTTTATCTGCCTGTTTATATATATCGAATCCTGCGACTCGTCCGCTACCTGAGGTAGGATTAAGCAAGCCGCAAAGCATGCGCATAGCCGTGGTCTTTCCCGCTCCGTTTGCTCCAAGGAAACCGAATATCTCACCCTGTTCGACATCGAACGATATATGATCGACTGCAGTAAAAATTCCAAAACGCTTAGTCAGGTCTATTACTTCAATTACTTTCATTGTTCATTAATTGTATAAAACAATCCTCAATAGATGGTTTACCCATCTTTATTTCAACATCAGGATAGTCTATTATCTTGTTCTCTCCTTTAAATATTATATGGAGATATTCTCCTGATATATAGACATATCTAATATTCTCCTGTGTCTTTAATTTTTCCAATAGATGATAATTACTTTCAGCTTTAGCGATGTATAGTTCATAAGGATAATTGGCGATAATCTGTTGTGGCGTATTTACCGACAATATTTTCCCTGACTGAATAAGCGCAATACGGTCGCACATAGCTGCTTCGTCCATATATGGTGTAGAAACCATGATTGTAATACCCTGCTGTTTGAGTTGTTTTAACATACCCCAAAACTCTTTCCGTGAAACCGGGTCTACACCTGTTGTCGGTTCATCGAGGAAAAGAACTTCTGGCTTATGTATCAATGCACAGCAGAGAGCCAGTTTCTGCTTCATTCCTCCTGATAATTGCCCGGCTTTCCGGTCTTTGAAAGGTTCTATCTGTACATATATGTCCTTAATCATGTCATAATTAGCTTTGATCGTTGTGCCGAAAACATCAGCAAAAAACTTCAAATTCTCTTCGACTGACAAATCCTGATAAAGCGAAAACCGTCCCGGCATATAACCTATACTGCTTCTTATTTTTCTGAAATCTTTTACGACATCTAATCCTATGACTTCAGCCGAACCTTTTTCTGCTAACAATAAGGTAGTCAGTATTCTGAATAGAGAAGTTTTCCCTGCTCCATCCGGGCCAATCAGACCAAATAGCTCTCCCCTTTCTATTTGCAGGCTTATATCCTCCAATGCAATAACAGGGTGTTCGCTGCTATAGGTTTTAGATAATTGATTTATAGAAATCGCCGCTTTCATTTCTCTGCTGTTTTAAAGTCTACATCGCCATACATTCCTATTTTTATCATGCCATCGGTGTTTTCTACTGCAATTTTTACTGCATATACCAGATTACGGCGTTCATCTTTGGTTTGGATGGTTTTAGGTGTAAATTCTGCTTTATTGGAAATCCAGGAAACTGTTCCTTTATAAGATTTTTGTTCCTTATCAGCGGTATTGATAAACACTGTGACTTCCTGTCCGGTTTTTACTTCCGGTAACTGATCGGAAACAATATATGCCCTAAGAAATAAGTGTTTGGTATCGGCTATGCGGTATAATGGTTTACCGGGGGCTGTCATTTCTTTCACTTCCACATATTTATTGAGTACTGTACCTTCTATCGGGTTTACGATACGGCTCTTTTGAAGCTGGTCTTCAATTTGTGCCACCTGTATTTCATATACTCCGCTTTCTTCATCTATGCTGTTGACCGAAGTAGAAAGTGTATTCAGTTGGGCAGACAATGTGCTTTTCAATACTGCCAGTTGCGAATCTATATCATCTACCTGTTTCTGAGTAGCAGCACCATCTTTGAACATATTATCTATCCGTTTTTTATCTAGTTCGGCCTTTGCTATCTGGTCTTTGGTAGCTGCTATTTGTAATGAGATATCAGGGCGCTTCACATTAACGGCTTTTGTAGTGGCTTGTAGTTGCAATTTTTTCAAATACAATTGTACTGTATCTACATAGCCCAGATATTGACCTTTATTCAGATAGTCGCCTTCTACTATGTTAAACACCTCTATCTTTCCTGTGGCTTCTGCCGAAACAATAATCTCTGTGGCTTCGAATGTACCCGAGGCATCATGCCCGGATCCGTTACGATTGCATGAAAATAAGACAAAAGCAGTTATTATTGGTATTATTAGTCGTTTCATAATCAATTTCCTTGTATATGTTTATAATTATAGATATTCATTAAGTATTGTATCTCGTGAATGGCTTTAGATTGATAAGCCACAGCTTCGGCATTGATGTCGCGTATCAGTTCATTCATCTGGTATACACCATTTCTGTATTTGCTTTCGCCGGCTATCTTCACACGATTTCTCAGACGGATTATTTCATCGTCTTTTTCTAATAATTCTGTTGATTTCTTTATCTCCAGCTGTTCTTTTGTTAATTGTACTTTTGTATTGAAAAGGAATGTTTCACGTTGGACTTCCACATTATTTATATTATTATCGATCAGCCTTTTTTCGTTCTTTTTTGTATATAAGCTTCCGAAATTCCAGTTTACTTTCACTCCTCCGACAGCATATAGTTTAAATTTATCTTCCAGCATATTCAGTCCCGGACGACCATATCCTCCTTGTGCGAATAGGTTTACATGCGGCATATTCTTGGCATCAATGGAACTTTCCTGTGCTTTATACATATCTATCTGTGCATTGTATAAACTTAATTCGGGACGTGTAATAGTACTATTTAAAGCGATAATATCCTGCGGCTTTTGAAGTATTGTCTCATCATCTAATTCCTTATGTGTGAATAATGATAACATCTGTATGGAGGCTTTTCTCAGGTTCTTTTGTTCAATGCGACTTTGTTCCAGACTCAAGAATTCTACATCTATCTGGTCGATGTCTGATTGCATAGCCATACCATTGTTGAACATGGAAAGAACGATTTTTTTATTGGAGATGAGATTCTGCTCGGTTAAATCTATTATTTCCAATTGCTTGTCGATAGAAAGAATACCAAAGTAAAGTTGATTAATTTTTTCTTCGATAGCGTACAAATTCACTTCCACCTGACGGTTTCCAACATCCGTATTTGCTTTAGTTATTTTCTTTTGCGAAGCGGTGGCTCCTCCGTCCCATACCAATTGCGAAACATCTAATGTTGCCTTATACTGGTCTTTGCTCATTGTCGGGATATCGACAGCTATGGGCATAGAAGATAAATCGAAAGGCAGTTTGGTAACATCTGACTGGTATGTAGCCTGCGCATTGACCCCGAATTGAGGCAGGTAGTTTTTTGAGATATTTTGCAATGTATATTCTTCAGCCTGTTCTATCAATCCATATTGCTTGATGAGCGGATAGTTGTCTACTGCCAGTTGCTTACATTCTTCCAAGGTCAGAACGGTCTGGGAGTAGGATGCTGTAGCAATAAACATGAAACATAAAATAAGAGATATTATCTTTTTCATATTGTAAGTGATTTATTTATCTAACTGTAGCATTCCTTTTATCCACATTGGTATAAGCTTACGCCTCTCTTCCAGAAAATCTGATATATTCCCGATTTCCATATCATAGAAGTGTACAATCATAGGCTGGGCGATAACCGGCATCACAGAGAGTGATATTGTATTCAGCATAATCTGTAAGGGTGACATTTTGATCGACTTCTTTTTTAACTGTTCCTGCATTTGTTCAAAGAAGGAACTATCTGTCAGCATATTTTTAGCCAGACCGCTTTCTTTTATTATTTTACCAGAGTCTACGTGTAATTCATTAAGAACAAACAACGCTAGATTAGGGTTTGCCTTTATTACCCCCATATATCCGTCTACTATTAAGTCTATCTTTTGTGACAGTGATGTGTCAGGATTGTTTATTATTTGCTGTAAAAAAGAGAACATCTCTGTAATACTCTCTATCATAACGATATGGAAAAGCCTTTCTTTACTGCGGAAATAATAGTGCAGCAGGGCTGAATTAATACCGGCAGCTTCGGCTATTTCACGGGTGCGAACGGCATCAAATCCTTTTTCCTGAAACAGTTTTTTAGCGGTTTCTTTTATCCGGTTTTCGGTGTTATCGTCTTTTTGCATAATTCTTGTTTTTAAATTATACACAAACTTAAATCAATCAATTAATTTAATTGTTTGATTAAAACATATTTTAACTATTTTTTGTGATGATATATTTAGTATTGAATAAAAAAATCCCCTGCAAGTTATTTTCTTACAGGGGATTTCGCTATTTCTTTTATTCTATTTGAGAATCTCTACTACTTTTTCCATTATTTGTGTGTAGGCGCTATCTATTTCATTTTTTGGGAAGCGTACTAATGGTACAATTCCTTCATACCTTCGGTCTGTTACAGGATTCTTATCTTTCTTATAATAAGGAAGATATTGATTTTCTGAAAGTTTCAATATACTTTCCTGTAATTCTGTTTTGTCTTTACTGTCATCATGTAGTTTATCTAAGCTAATAAAATCACTTACTATGACGCAGAGGAATTTCTTATCACGGTATTCATCGAATAGTTTCTTCCCTTTCAATACCTCCTGTTCCAATATATATTTTGATGTAAAGAAGTTCACCGAAAGCATATAGATAATCAGGTCGCTATCTTCCAGTTCTTTCTGGATCTGTTCGTGCCAGTTACCGATTTTTATTTGTTCGCAACTCCAGTTGTCTGCAATATCGAAAGTGGATAACATGCCTAAATGCTTTTTCAGTTCGTCTTTGTAATCGACATCCTGCCGCGAATAGGAAATAAATATCTTTTTCATCTGTTTTATGTTTTTATTATCGCTAAAGTGTACAAATTTCTTGGATGGCAGGGTTTCTGTATCTGTTTTGTCCAGTTCTCCATTCTCCTTATTTATTTTATAGGCTAGTATGCTGCCCTTGGTCTTCTCTGTATCTTCCAGTGTTTCGTAATGAATGTAATATTTGCCATTTAGTGACAGATACATATCGGGTGGGGCAACTTCCCAACTGTTTAGCTTGATTCTGTTTTCTAATATCCTTTGTTCTGCGTCTAACGTAAGTTTGCCACTTCGCTTGTTCATCTCCGCTCTTTATCCATCGGTTGCTCCGGATAATAGTATTCCCTGATTCCCCAGTAAGTGGCCAGCAGATCGAAAAAGATTTCCCGTTCTATTTCTCTTGCCTTTATATTTTCCGTATTGGTGATAACCCCTACTTGAATCAACAGCTTTTGATAGTCGAGACGAATAAGGACTTTTGCTTTTTCCTCTTTTGTGGTGAATATCAACTGGTCTTTGCGATATGATTTCTTTTCGGGATTATTCCCATATTTACATATCAACTGGTTGATAAAACCAAACGGTATAAACTTCTCGAACTTAAGTGAAAAATTATATTGGTTGAAATTGCCAAAAATAAAATACTCATCGTTGGTATCGGCTACTGAATGCAGGTAACTGGGAATAATATAGGTCGATTCGATCTGATCGAAGTAAATGACTTTATTATGTATCAAGAGTTCGATCAAGTCTTTATCTTTTATCTTTTCGATTAAAACTTTTTCCGGTATTTTCCCTTTATAGTTGGATAATTCCTCCTTTCCAAAAAGATCGTAGATTTCTTCTACTGTCTTGCTCGGGTTAATCCAGACTGTATTATTTAATGAATCAGAATTTTTGTAATATAGTACCATTCCCTTTTTCGACAATTGATCCAGTTCGGCCTGCAACAGATTTATCTCATCTTTCTTTTTATCGTAATGTTTCAACAATTTAGATATATCTAACTTGTTTGCTTTATTTCTGTTTTCCAGAATAAAGTGATAAAGCTTAATTTCACTTTCAGACCTTTCTTCTTCCTTCCTAGAGTCTATTTTTTCCATCAATTCCTCTTTAAAGGAATCCAGCGCGTGTTTATAGCTTTTTTTCTTTAGTGTTTCCTTGTCTAATGTGATATAATGGTATCTTCTTGTATCGCTATGTATGTATATATCCTGAGTATCCATGTCAGCAAAAGTCTGTACCTGATACAGGTCGGGTAAGTTTTCAGGATTTATATTTTCGTTTTTCTTTCGTTCTTTATATCCATAAACGTTTTCTGCATATTCTAACTGTCCCAGCCAGTATTTCCGGTTAAAATTAATCGTTTTTGCCTCTGCTTCTGTTTCATTTTCCCTGCTATAGTCTTTCCCTGTTTCGTTTATATCTGTTTCTTTGTGCCAGAAAATAAGATTTGTGGAGGAGTCGGTCAGGAAAGCCTTGTAGATGCCATGGTAGTAGTCCTGTCCACCAAAATCGAAAAAAACGGCATCGAGAAAACTCTCTTTATTCTCTTTTTTATTTAATCGAAAAGGATGAATAGCTAATATATGGGTGGATTTTGCTGGGGTTCTTTTATTGGTAAAGTAATTCAAAAAAGTTGTTTTACCTGAATGATGGTTACCCAGTAGACATATTTTTAAAGGATACTGTATCAATCTCCTGTTTTTTAATTTCGATAATTCATTAAGAAGTATATCTTTATGATTTTCATTTTCTTCTAAAATAATATTGTTGTTTTCAAAATAAGGATTATTGGCAATACTTATGTGTTTTAGAATAGGAGATTTTACTAAGTTCTCCAATTCTTTTATTTCACTTATCTGATTATTATCTAAATAAAGTTTAGAAAGATTATTTAGCTTCTCCAATCCTTTTATATCGCTTATCTGGTTAGAGTATAAATAAAGTATAGAAAGATTATTTAGCTTCTCTAATCCTTTTATTTCACTTATTTGATTATTACTTAAATTAAGCACTATAATATTGCCTTCGCTATCTACCTCATAGGAATTACGAGTTTTGTAAACTTCTTCCGAATGTCTTAACTCAACATTATATATTTTCTCCAGCTCGAGGATTTCTATTGGTTTTTCCATGGTAAAAATTGTTTGTTTCAAAATTAACAAAAATTACCGATTATATACAATTGGAGGGAAATTAACTAAAAAAATCTTTTAAAATAGGGGGGTACGAATGTTAGAGATAGGAGATCCTTCCTATCGTCAGGATGACAAAAATACATTCAAGGCTTATGACCGGACTGGTTTTGTTTGCTTATTGCTTCTCGCTGTACTCCTTAATCTTTTCCTCGCAAATACGTTTAGTAATATCCCTTAGCAATTCCACTTTGGGGATAAGGGCATCGATATCGTCTTTGGTGACCAGAAAGTTAGGATCGTAACGGGCATCTACATAGGCGGCTTTCAGGAGCGAGAACAATCGTTTCTCTTCCAGCGTGTCTTGCGGAAAAACAGTTTTCAAGTCCTCGGAATATTTCTTCACAGAGGAGGACAGTTTGGAAAGGTTGTGCTGCTTATTGCTTCGTAAGGTAAAGGTTAATCTGATTGCATAATAGTAGTTCTCACAGGCTTGATGAAGATTGAATGCTGCTTTTTTGTATATATCTTTATTATAATAAAACTCAGCACCTAATAAAAACTCATTTGCACTCTGATATTTTTCATCAAAATATCCCTGAGCCTGTTGCTTTATTTCATCGAAGTTGAGCTTGCGGCGGCGTGCCAATTTCCATTTTTCGCTGTCGTACAATATCACCCCTTCCTGTTTGATCTGGGTATAAAAGTACCGTCCTTCTTCTATGGACTTATTAAACTTCTTGATGTCGTCGTTGATAAACTGTACAGGAGTATCGCGGTCGAAGTCTTTATTGGCAAAAAACGCGTCTTCGATATTATCGAGAACCGTTTCCACCTTTTTCATATTCATTCCGCCGGTTATCACCAGTATATCGTAATCCGATATTTTGACGATAGGAACCCCATGCTCTACCCTGATTCCGCGGCGCACATAATTGTCGCGCGCATAGCTGCCATAGAGTATAATAAATTCGGTTTGAGGCAACCGTCTCAGTACCTCACTCACCAGAAGATTCAGTTCTTCTTGTTTGTCAGCGGGCAGGTATGCGATAGAGTCTTTCATTCTTGCTACATATAAAATGTTAGGATAACAAAAATACAAAAAATAGGCTGATAAGGTTTACTTTCTATGGCTAAATTGTATATTTGCATTGTGTTCTGTTTTCGTCTCCCCGGTTAAGGCTACCGCGAGACGATATTAATTACACAGGCATAAAACATTCATTTTTAGTATTTATACCGGCTTGATCCTCAGATCAGGCTTAAAATTGAACGTATTTATGACTGTACAGAACGAAAAATTTAAACAACTGCTCGATAAGGCTGTTTCTGGCCTGAATGTTTCCTTCAACGAGCTGAAAGACAGATATAAAGATTATCCCCTGTGCCTAATGCAATATATTGAGAATGGGAAGACTGAGTTGGCTTTTGATGTACATTTCGATGATGAATCAGCCTCTATATTTTACTCTTTCGATATCGAAAACAATTGCGATCATTCGTCCATATCTTTTGTTAATGGAGATGATATAGACTTGTTTATAGAGTATCTGGCCGGGGTGGGGGATTATGATTTCATAAAGAACTATTGGGGGATAGGCAAATGCTGTCTTAAGGTAAAGGAATTGAGAGAGGAAATACGTTTTTGTTGTCACAAAAAGTAATGCTGGCAGGCCGGGGCAGGATAGCTTCGGTCTGTTTTCATTTTTTATTTTGAATTTATCTATAGTATATCAATGGGCTAATAAGCCCCCTCCCGGCCTCCCCCAAGGTGGAGGAGTGGCGCAAAGCGAAAAAATGTTCTTTGAAATAATATAGAGAAAAGTGTCACCTTTGTCACCTTTTAGTTAAAATGAGTATTGTAGGGGTATCCCTTGTGGGTACCCGAAAACAGTAAACAATCAGACGGGCGACCATAAAGGTTCGCCCCTACAAAAAAGCTAAAAGTGTAACCTTTGCCTCGCCTTCGCTTCGGCGATCGTTGATTGTTACCTTTTAGTTAAAATGCACCTCACCCCAACCCTCTCCAAAGGGAGAGGGAGTCGCAAAGCCGCGAGGAGGTTTTGTCATGCTGACGAAGGAAGCATCTCCTTTCCTATATACGGCGAGATCCTTCGTAACCTCAGGATGACAACCAATGAAACGTATACAGAGAGAAAATAAAAAAGCTAAGAGCTAACGGCTATCAGCTAAAAGCCAAAATCTGTTACCTTTGTCACCTTTTAGTTGAAAAATGAGTTTTAACTACTGATTTACATTACTATGTAATTATGATAATCACTCAGATTATTTAGTCAAATGTTTTTTCCGCTTCTCTATTCTTTTCTTAAAGAATAAATAGAAGCCCGTTATTGGTAAACTGGCTCCGAATAAAGCTGCAAAGAACATTAATAGCCTGCCTGGTGTACCCCATACAGACCCTATATGTATATCATAGTTCATTCGCCTCAGTTTATCAGCAAACACGGCGTCCGAATATTTCCCGCTGTATGGGCCATCTGTTTTTATCTCTTTGAGTGAATACCGGTCAAAATAATAACTGTCCGAATTATAATAAACATTCTTCTGAGGGTATATATAAACACTTATAACTGATGATTTATCTTTAGCATCAGGGAAACCGAAATGTACGGAATAAGCATGAGGGTTTTCTTTTATGATTTTTTCAAAGATAATATCGGTAGCCATCTTCGGAGACAGGGAATCAGCTATATTTACTGATAAGGTGTCGGAATATACCGTACCCCATTGTGGCAGCTCTTTGCCTCCGCTTGTCACTTTATATAATCCTTTTGACCACCATTCCAATCCCCATACCATTCCGGTAAGTGATATAGCAATCAGGACAAAACAGGAATAAAGTCCCAATACCGTATGCAGATCAAAAAAACGTCGGCGCAGGTTGGTCTTTTTCTTCCATTTAAACCATAGCTTTCTTTTGAGGTCTTTCTTCGATTTGGGAAACCAATACACCAATCCTGAAATAAGGACTAGAACAAAAGCCAATGTGCCATAGTTTACAATGGGGCGGCCAATTTCGGGTGACAACCACAGAAACCGATGTCCCTGACGTATAAAATGCCAGAAGTTAAAGCCATCGGTATTAAATTTATCTATTGCCAGTATTTTGCCAGTATAGGGATCCATTAGTGCAGAAATTCTGTTTTTCCTGTTATATGTACCAATGCGTACAGGCGCATTTTGGGCATATGTAACATAGGTAAGATCGACACCCAGTGTGTCTGCTGATAATTCTGCCAACTGTGAAGGCTTGAGTAAGGGGGAGCCTGTATTTGGTATCTCGGTTTCCGCGATACTATCGGAACCTATCCAGCCATGGATATTGAGCGCCCATATAGCTCCCGTCATACAAACAATAAAAACGATAATCCCTGATATCATCCCAATCCACAGGTGCAGATTATATGCAATTCTCTTAACTTTCATTGTAATATAAAATAACACCTCGCCGAAGATACAACGAGGTGCTTATTCTTTTTATGTAATATTGTCGAAATATTAATAGGCAAGTTTACCTAAAGCAGTAATACTTCCGGCTTCTACTTTCAAGCCTTTGGTAGCCTTAGCTGTAGCTATCTCAACAGTGTATACATGAGGCTTATCCTGTTTGGTGGTAATACCCCATGCAATCGTTTTTCCATCCTCGGATATATATGGCAAACGACCGACATGAGCCAGCTCACTTGGTTCCGGCATACCTGTAACCCATGTGAATGATTGGTTTACAACATCTGCGATGGCAAAACGGCAATCATCTCCCCAACCTACAGTAGAATTCTTCTCAGCGTACATTCTCAAGAAGAATTTATTGTTGCCTACATACCTGGCATCATATAGATGATATCCGTCTGATTTTTCCTGAATATTGAAGAAATAGCTTTGATCAAATTCTGTTTCTCCACTCTTGATACGGATTGCGGCAGAAGGCTTTGTTGAAGGTACTACACCGTCTCCTCCGAGAGTAGCAGAAGAAAATGCATATACATCACCATTCTCTACCTGTTGTAATCCGCATTGTGCAAAATAGTAACCAATATAACTGGTTCTGTTATCTTTGATCACTCTTTCCAATTCAAGGCCAGGATATGAAAGTACAGCTATCCATGTGCTGTCAGAAAAATCGGAATGAAAAATCTGATCAGTAACACCCTTGATGCAGTAATACGGAGCATATAGCTTGTTTCCTACCTGAAATACTCCTGTAAAATGAGCTCTTTCTCCGTTTCCGGCCAGATCTACAACATTAATATATTTTATATCTGCTATCTGAGGATCATCAGTGTTGATTCGTAGTATCGTAGCATTTTCGTCTCCTGAACGCGGAGATTTTATTAATATCAATTCTTTGTTATATTTCCCAAACACTTGTACTGTTGGAGTGTTCACTGTGGCTACATGTTGTAGAGTTCCTTCCTGGTTCAGGTTATATACCGTAACGTCTCCCGGATTTCCCTGGCCATAAAGTAAACTGAATACTTTGTTATTGTTAAATGCATAATAACGGTATCCATCTTGTTCAATACCTGCACCTTTAGTTGTAATTGTTCCTTCAGAGAGGCTTTCGGATTGAAGCACATAGTCTGCCCCTTCTCCCATACTTCCATCCGGGGTTGCAACAATGATGTATGGTGCTCCTGTTTTTATATCTTTGTCATTTTCATCATCACAAGAGGTAATGGTGAATATTCCAAGTGCGCATAATACAGATGTCAATAATTTTCTTGTTTTCATAATTAAAA
>JAITVH010000107.1 GCA_031285905.1 Prevotella sp. | reverse complement strand
AGGGCAGCATCCGGCTATCACTACGGCTGAAAACATCAAGCGTTACCGTGAACAACTGGATAAGATCGGCTTCTCATTCGACTGGAGCAGGGAGATACAGACATGCGACCCTCGTTACTACAAGTGGACGCAATGGGCATTTATCAAAATGTTTAACAGCTATTATTGCAACGATGAAAATCAAGCCCGCCCTATTGAAGAACTGATACAAGCATTCGAACAAATAGGTACGGAAGGGATGAATATTGCTTGCAGCGAAGAGCTACATTTTACTGCCGATGAGTGGAAGGCGTATTCAGAAACAAAGAAACAGGAAGTATTATTAAACTACCGCATAGCCTATCTGAGCGAAACCACTGTAAACTGGTGCGCACCTTTAGGCACTGTATTGGCTAATGATGAAGTAATCGGCGGCTTATCGGAGCGTGGCGGTTATCCTGTAGAGCAACGCCTGATGCGCCAATGGAGTATCAGGACGTCGGCTTATGCGCAACGACTGTTGGAAAGCCTTGATACGATAGATTGGACTGAATCGTTGAAAGAAACCCAACGCAACTGGATAGGACGCAGTGAGGGTGCTGAGATACACCTCCCCCTAGCCCCCTCCAAAAGGCGGGGGGATGAATTACCTCCCAACCATACAACAAACAAACTGGATTGGAATAGTAATATAAGCAATGCCCGTGAACACCGTAAAAATCCCACAGAAGCAGAAAATGCTTTGTGGCAAATGCTTCGCAATAAAAACATAGGATATAAATTTAGACGTCAGCATTTGATAGATAAATTTATTATAGATTTTATTTGCTTCGAGAGATCTCTGATTATCGAAGTGGACGGTGGATATCATAATAATCCGGATCAACAGGAGTATGATATACAACGTGACAAAGCATTAGAAGAACTGGGATATACTATTCTTCACTTTTCGAATGAAGAAGTTATTGCCGACACAGATAATGTTATAGCTAAGATAAAATCATTTTGCGATGCCAAAGTCCCCTCTTTTGGAGGGGATTTAGGGGAGGTAATTGTCTTCACTACCCGCCCCGATACTATTTTTGGAGTGACTTTTATGGTACTGGCACCTGAAAGTGAATATGTATCCAAAGTAACTACTGTCGAACATCAGCTGGAAGTGGACAAATACATTCAAGCCACCAAGCGCCGTACCGAACGCGACCGCCAGATGGATAAGAAAGTAACAGGAGTATTTACAGGCTCTTATGCTATCAATCCGCTGAATGGAAAAGAAGTGCCTATCTGGGTAGCCGATTACGTTTTGGCCGGATACGGAACAGGAGCTATTATGGCCGTACCGGGGCACGACAGCCGCGACCATGCTTTTGCCAAACATTTCAACCTGCCAATCATCCCTCTTATAGAAGGGGCTGATGTGTCGGAAGAAAGCTTCGATGCAAAAGAAGGTATAATGATCAATTCAGGCTTTTTGAATGGACTTGAAGTAAAAGACGCCATTGAAAAAGCGAGACAGCATATTAAAGAAAACGACCTTGGACGCATAAAGGTAAATTACCGTTTGCGTGATGCCATATTCTCACGCCAACGCTATTGGGGTGAACCGTTCCCTGTTTATTATAAGGGTGAAATACCTTATATGTTGCCGATTGACAAGTTACCTCTGGAATTGCCTGATGTGGACAAATACTTACCTACCGAAACAGGCGAACCGCCATTGGGACGCGCTACTAAATGGGCATGGGATACGCAAAAAGAAGTAGTGGTTGACAATTCATTGATAGATCATAAGACAATTTTCCCGCTGGAATTGAACACTATGCCGGGATTTGCCGGTTCTTCGGCCTATTATCTGCAATATATGGATCCATATAATCCTGACGAACTGGTATCGAAGGATAAAGACGAATACTGGCGTAATGTAGATTTATATATCGGTGGTACGGAACACGCCACAGGACACTTGGTGTACAGCCGTTTCTGGAATAAGTTCCTGTATGACATAGGCGTTTCATGCGAAGACGAACCGTTCAAGAAACTGATCAACCAGGGAATGATACAGGGACGAAGCAGCCTTGTTTACCGTATCAACGGAACGAATAAGTTCGTATCCTTCAACCTGAAAGACCAATATGAAACAACAGAAATCCATGTGGATGTCAATATCGTAAGCAATGATATTCTGGACATAGAAGCGTTTAAAGCCTGGCGTCCTGAATATGCTGATGCTCAATTCATATTGGAAGATGGTAAATATATCTGCGGATGGAATATCGAAAAAATGGGTAAACGTTACCATAATGTAGTAAACCCTGACGATGTAGCCGAAAAATATGGGGCAGATACCTTGCGTATGTATGAAATGTTCCTCGGCCCGTTGGAACAGTCCAAACCGTGGGATATGAACGGCATAGACGGCGTATTCCGCTTCTTGCGCAAGATGTGGGGATTGTTCTATAAAGGGGATGAATTTATCGTTACCAATGAAGAACCGACAAAAGCCGAATTGAAGGCATTGCATAAACTGATCAAAAAAGTATCAGCCGATATAGAAGCATTCTCTTTCAATACATCCATATCGGCTTCTATGATATGTGTAAATGAGCTGAGTGCTCTCAAATGCAGCAAAAAAGCCATCTTCCAAGACTTAATTGTTGTGCTTGCCCCTTTCGCCCCTTTTGTGGCGGAAGAACTGTGGCATGCTTTAGGTAATACGAACTCTGTATGCGATGCTCAATGGCCTGAATTCAAAGAAGAATATCTGGCTGAAGACTCATTCCGATATGGTGTGGCATTCAACGGAAAAGTACGTTTCGATATAGAGTTCCCTGCCGATATAGATCAAAAGGAGGTTGAAGAAACAGTACTTAAGCATGAGTTGGCTCAAAAATGGCTGGATGGTAAAACTCCGAAGAAGATTGTCTTTGTGCCGAAAAAGATGATTAATGTGGTATTGTAAAAAGACAAAACTCTAAGTAAATAACGCCCATGCCAAAAAGATATTTAAAAGAATTCTATTGGAAAGACTATGCCATAATAACCTTGGGGCTTGCCATATATGCACTGGGGCTAATTGGTTTTATCAAACCCGGAGGAATAGTTACCGGAGGTTTGGCGGGGGTCGCCCTCTTGATAGAATATTCGACCAATGGCGGAATTCCATTACAATATACTTATTTCACTGTTAACTGTGTATTGTTGCTTATTGCCTTCAAAATACTCGGCGTGAAGTTTATGGTAAAGACCATCTATGGTGTATTTGTCTTAACCGGCTTGCTTACGCTTTTTCAGATCTATATTACCGAACCGATTGTAAAAGACGAGCCTTTGCTTTCGGGGGTTATCGGGGCTATGCTATGCGGTACGGGGATCGGGCTGGTGTTCAACTCAAATGGCAGCACAGGGGGAACAGACATCATTGTAGCCATTATCAATAAGTATAAGAATATTACATTCGGACGCGGCATGATGCTTTGCGACTTTGTGATTATATGCAGTTCTTATTTCTTATTCTATGATTACCACAAGATCATCTACGGCCTTATTGTGATGGGTGTAATGACCTACTGCATCGATATGGTGATCAACGGATTTAAACAATCTGTACAAATCATGGTGTTCTCGAAGAAATACGCGACCATTGCCGACGCCATCAACAAGGAATTACATCGTGGATGTACAGTGCTGGATAGTACAGGCTGGTACACGAAAGAAGCATCGAAAGTTATTATTGTACTGGCAAAACGGAACGAAGCAACCGAGATATTCCGCCTGATAAAGACAATTGATGAAAATGCATTTATCTCCCAAAGCACGGTAAGAGGCGTGTACGGCGAAGGGTTCGATAAGATAAGATGAAATTGTTTTATCTTTGCCATATAAACAATGCATTGTGGACAAAATAAATAAGTATATAAAGCAGGCCGGAGAATTCTTGTGGAGTTATAAATTCACTATTTTATGCCTTGCCTATTTTTGTGTCATTTCCGTTCTGGCTCTTTATATAGTCAGCAAACCGGCATTGGTTAACGCTCTGTCATTCGTCCTGATCCTTAATATACTGGCGAAGACAAAGTACAGCCTTTGGATATCCATTATTCTGGCCATTTTTGTTTCGTTCGATGCTTATTTTGCCTTTGTATATTCCAACCAGATGTCGATAGGAACAATGGCATCTATATTGGAGACAAATCCTACAGAAGCTGCCGGAGTAATGTCAGAGGCTGTTATGCCTGCTATTGCAGTGCTGGTTGCAAGTCTTTTCCTCATACTGATGTCGCAACGGGAGCTTAAAGCGAGCAAGTTATCCCGTAAAGTATCATTAATACTTCTTTTGGGCTATTGGGTTATTGTAATGCCTGCTATAGCATACTGGAAGATAAAGTCACTTAAGTATGAAGACTTTATTGCGAATATGCCGGTTATAGGAATACATTCAGTTGTAGCATCTAATTTTCCGTTGGTATATGGAGATATGTCTACATTTATTGCCTATCAGCATGAAATGTATCAAATGAGAAAGTTCCTCGATCTGGAAAAGCAGATGCCCACAGGAGTGCAATTCAATACCGGAAAAGAAAGTCCTGAAAAGATATTCTTTATCATAGGCGAAAGTGCCGGCCGTTCACATTATTCGCTGTATGGCTATCCGCAAAAAACCAGCCCTTTCTTTGACAGTCTGGCATATGCAGCTCCTGATGTTTTGCACCACTATGATGCTTACTCACCTGCATCTATTACACGCGATGCGTTGCGCATTATCCTGTCATTCTCTACGCCAAAAGATGTAAAACCTTTCTTTGAGAATTTCAATATAATAGACCTTGCCAATAAAGCAGGATATGAAACAGTCTGGATATCGAATCAGGACAAAGTAGGAGAAAGCGAAAGCTATATCGGCTTCGTTTCGGCAAATGCCACAGAATCTTATTTTGAAAAGGATTTTGCAAAAGAGGACTTAAAGCTATTGACCTATATACAAGAAGCCTATAAACCGGATAAAAAGCAATTTTTTGTTGTTCACCTGCTTGGCAGCCATGTACCTTACAACGAAAGATATGATGAAGAAGACGCTTTGGCTTTACCCGGCAAAAAGACAAAGATGCTGGAATATGACCGCTCAATTCATCACACTGACCGCTTGTTGAGGAATATATATGATATAATGCAGCAGGATAGTTCATCAGTGCTTTATTACTTCTCAGACCACGCCGAACTGGTTGATAATGGCGGACATGGTGTACTGGTCTTCGATCAGGGTTTATTCGACGTGCCTTTGGTAACAATCAACAATAGTCCGCTTCCTGTGGACTCCATCGTGTACAGGTATATCGATCCGGAAACTTCGCTAATCAATACATCCAGTTCGATATATATACTTTCCGAAATAATGGGATATGAGGTTACTGACGAAGTAGTTGAAAAGGCAACAGAAGCCGGAAAATACATTTTTCATGTAGACAAAAATACGTATCCATATATCGACATGGGAAAAAAATATCTACCCCCGCATCATTCAGATGTGAGGGTAGATAAAGTTTTATATGTTGGGCTTCAATCCAGAGCTGGTTTAAACCCTTAATTATTAAAACGAGAAAGAGGTACGTACACCATCACTATTCGTATTGAAAGTACCACTTGTCAGTGTACTTGAACCAACACTTAACGTATATGTATATGCACGCCATGCACCATCAGATTCAACCTGAAGTTCCCATGCACATCCACCAAAATAACCGCGCAAAGTCCACCAGAAACTACCCGCTGATGTGTCCATTCCGATTCGGGAAGTGTATGTATTTGGATTAACAGTAATAGTCGGAGTCAACCATGTGAACCTGTTGCTACTCATGGTAGCCCAACTGGCAGCAGGAAGAGTATTGTCACTAAACGTAACACTAACGTGATCATTGAAGCTATCAATCCTGCTGATCGTTACCGTACCATGTAGCTTAACTTGTACACCCACAACGGTATATGGTGTACGGGTGCTAACTCCGCAACTGTTATAAGCTTCCGCATACACATATTTATCAGCACAGTCCGGCGACGTCTGATAAGTATTTCCCGTGCCAATTGATGTTCCGCCAGTGGCAACATCGAACCACCGGATAGTTGCACCCGTGCTCGGGGTAGCGCTAGCAGTGACAGTAGTAGCTCCATTTGCATTTAATGTAGTTCCCGAAGGTGTTGCAGTTATACTTGGCGGTAATATGACAGTAGCTGTAACAGCCAACCGGCTTACAGACCTACAACCTGTTGTAGCGTTACGCGCTTCTGCGTAATATATTTTTGTAGCTGATAAGCTAGGTGTTGTAAATGGATTAGTACCACTGGCTACCATGCTTCCGCCTGTTGCCGCATCGTACCAGTCTATAGTGCAGCCGGTCGGAGCAGTCACAGACAGGGATGCTGTGGTGTTTTGACATACCGACGCGCCTACGGCTCCTGTTGGTGCAGCCGGTATTTCATTTACCGTTGCAACAACCGCTTTTTTTGGTGATACACAGTTATAAGTTGCATTATAAGCTTCTACCCAATAGGTTGTGGTGACTGATAGATTTCCGGTAATATAAATATCGGTTCCACCTGTCCCGGTTTGCAGTAAGTTCCCACCCGTAGCTGCATCATACCAACGTATGACAGAACCTGAGCTTGCCGTTGCCGCCAAGGTTACCGTACCCGAACCGCATACGCTGCCGTCGGTTGTTCCCGTTACAGCAACACCGGCACAAGGATCGGTCACCTCCACAGTATACACGTCAGAAGCCATACTCTTATTATTACATGTATTGGTTGCTACACAATAGAAGTAATAAGTTCCTGTAGCTGACGTTCGTGTCGGAAGCAGAATATGTGTATGATCGGGAGCTTCCGCGATAGCCGTTCCACCTGTATTCAGAGCTGAAGTATTGATGTACCATTGGTATGCGGTGTCATGTGTCCCGCCATCAGAATAATTTGCAGTCACCGCCCCGAGTGTCGGGGTCTCGCCCAAATACACGCTTTGATGAAGCGTACCGCCTGAGGTCACCGAAAACAGGCATGGGCAACAGGCTTCTCCGAGCTTATTCCAGACTATACCTGTCCAGGTATATACCCCGGGACAGAATAGGCAGTCATCTGTCAGGTTATATACTGTCAGTCCGGTATGTACCGGATCTTCATTAGTTTTATCCAGTTCTTGTGTTCCAAACTTATATTTGTCCGGAGCCGAACCTGCTTCAAACATCGGATAAAGCTGATCCGGCTCACTGAGGTTTACACGGGGCAATAACAGTCCTTTGACAGCAGTGATATTGTCTGAAGATGGTGTTTGTTCTTTTAAGTCAAGTAAAGCCCCTTCTATGGGTTTGATATGCGATCCAATCGTTATCTGAGCGTTTAACAGATGAACAGGTAGATAAAGGGTCGACAATAAAATTCCCAATATCAGATACGAGGTTTTCATAAGTTTAGTTTTATTTGTGAAGATCAATTATTATCCAATAATTTGCCTTTCAAAAAAGAAAGAACATACAATAGCGTGTTTCATTTCGTGGGCTAATATTCTAAGCCACTGCCAGTAACCAGTAAGACTGGATAAAATACCTTTAACGGTTTTCCCGTCTACCAATTTAAAGGCCCAATTATTTAGTTTATATATATAGTGCAAAATAGATACAGAAGCTTGTCCTCTCTGGTATAATTACTTTACATCTGAATTTTCAGATATAGACATAGCGTGTAAGACTGTGTTCTTTTGTGAATGAGATAGCACTACATTACTTTTTCCAATTGCAAATATAGGAAAAAATTTTAACATTAGGCATCTTTTTGTACCAGATAAACGATAAGAAAAATCATGAAAAGGGTAAGAATAGAAGAAGAAAATGGGATGGCTACTACTTGCAAAGTATTCTAAATTCATTATTTTTCGGATTATAATAATCCTTGTGTAAGAATTACAGCTAAACATTTTGTATTTTTGCACTTTAACGAACAAATACGTAATCAGTGAAGAAATTAATCTCCTTTTTTAACAAAATAAAAGTATACATCCGACAAAACTATTTTCCTACCGAACAGGATAAATCTATAAAAAAGTGGAGAGCCGACAATGGTGATTATAATCTGATTCCTGTCCATGAATTGGACGAAAACTCCCTTGTAATGGATATCGGCGGATTTCATGGCGACTTTTCGGCTGAAATCTACGCCCGCTACAGTTGCCGGATTAAGGTATTTGAGCCTGTTCCTCATTTTGTAGAACAAATGAGAAAACGATTCAAAAAAAATAGAAAAATAGAAATTTATGAGATTGGCTTAGGAGGCCATGCCAGTACCGAATCAATGTCAGTCAATCAGTATTCCAGTTCTGTTCATCGCAATGTGGGTAAGGATTCGATCAACATAAAGATAGAAGATATTGTAGATTGGTTGGACGCAAATAATATTGAGAAAGTTTCATTAATGAAAATCAACATAGAAGGCAGTGAATATGAGCTTCTCGAACGATTGATCAACAGTAAATACATCCACTCTACCAATGAGATACAGGTGCAGTTCCATGATTTCTTCCCTGATGCTAAAGAGAAGATGACCAAAATACAAGATAAATTATCTAAAACTCACGAACTGACTTACCAGTACCCATTTATCTGGGAAAACTGGAAGTTGAAACAGTAAAAACTTATAATGGCTAAATCGCTAAAAGAACAGACGACATCAGCTCTTTTCTGGAGTTTTATGGACAAAGGAGGGCAGCAGTTTTTGCAGCTTGCCTTTATGTTTATTCTGTCGCAGCTTATTATACCGGATGAACTTGGTTTGATAGCTGTTCTCGTTATCTTTAGCGCTGTAGCCAATATCATGCAGGAGAGTGGTTTTTCTTCTGCCCTAATCAGAAAGCAGAATGCTGATGAAGCGGACTATGCATCTATTTTCTATTTCAACATTGGAATAAGTGTCACTATCTATATCATACTTTTCATTGCTGCTCCCTGGATAGCCGCTTTTTATAAACAGCCTGTACTGACTGGACTTTCCCGCTTTGTATTTCTTGGATTTGTATTCAATGCCCTTGGTATTATTCAGAATGTCCATTTAATAAAGAAAATGGATTTCAAGACCAATGCGCGGATTTCCATTTTAGCGTCTTTGATATCGGGAATGGTAGCTGTCGCTATGGCATATTTCAAGTATGGCGTATGGAGCCTTGCCGTACAACAGGTTTTGCAGGCTATGCTGCGTTCGTTGTTCCTGTGGATGTGGGTAAAGTGGTATCCCAAAGAAGGCTTTCAACTGGCGAGAATCAAAGCTTTATATAACTATAGTTCTAAGCTTTTGCTAAACTCTCTATTCAACCAGATTGCAGGGAATATCACTTCGATGATTATGGGTAAGAAATTCTTATTTAGCGATGCGGGTAATTACTCGAATGCCACCAAGTTCGGGTATGTTCCCCAATCGGTCATTGCAAGCAGTTTGTCCAGTGTCACATTTCCGTTATTGAATAATATCGGAGACAATCAGGAAAGGAGGAACAGGGTATTCCGCAAGATAGTAAGGGTTATTAGTTTTGTTTGTTTCCCGCTTGCAGCTTTCACCTTTGTAGCTGCCGACCCGATTGTACTCACTTTCTTGCGCGAAAAATGGATCGGTGCTATTCCTATGCTCCGTATTTTGTCGGTAGGCAGTTCTGTTTTGCCATTACTCTATCTACTGACCTCTTTGTTACAGTCACTAGGCAGGTCGGGGCTTTTACTTACAATGGAGTTTACAAGAAACCTGTTAACTGTTTTAGGTATATTTATCGCCAGCTATTACGGAATCAGCCAAATGCTTTGGGTAGTAAGCATTATGACAGTCATTACTTTCTTTAGCGAATATTACGTTACAGGACGGATTATCGGATATAAAATGTTTCATATATTGAAAGATGTACTCCCTTATGCATTTTTAGCTGTTCTCTCATTCGGCCCATTATACTTTTTATCAGTTTATATCAGTAATAATTTATTGTTGCTAGTGCTACAAGGTGTTATAGGAGCCTCAGTATATCTGATATTGTTGAAGCTGGCAGGATCTAAAGTTATGGACGACTTCCTGAGTATAATCAAGGGTAAAAAACTGAATGTTTGAATATGGTTACAATCTTATTATCGGGGGGCTTGGGAAATCAGATGTTTCAGTATGCGGCTGCTAAAGCGGTAGCTGTCCGGCTGCATACATCGCTGGTCTTCGATACCTATGCACTTGATAAAAAGACACAGACCACCAAGCGCAACTTTGAACTGAGCGTATTCGATATTGATATAGAGAAAAGGAATACATTGAAAGGAAAATTGTTGAATAAGACATACCCTTATGCCCAAAAGTATAGAAAATTCTTTTCAGTATTCGGCTTCTATACTGATACGCTTGCTATTCAATACCTGCCATACATACAGGAAATAAAAAAAGGTAGTGTATATATGTATGGCAATTTTCAGAATGAGAAATATTTTAAGGAAATAGAAAGTGATATAAGGCGTGACTTTACTTTTATCAATCCTTTAACAGGAAAGAATTTCGAACTATATAAAAAAATAAAAGCAACCAATTCTGTGGCTGTACATATACGGCGTGGCGACTACCTGAGCAATAAAAATGCGGCTGCTAATTTCGTCACTTGCGATAGGGCGTATTACGAAAAAGCGATTGAACATATAAGCAGAAAAATAGAAAACCCTGATATTTTTATTTTTTCCGATGATCAGGAATGGGTAAAAGAAAATCTTAATTTTGATAATCATTCTGCAACATTTGTTGATTGGAACAAAGAAGAGGATAGCTATATCGATATGCAAATGATGAGTTTATGCAGACATAATGTGATAGCCAACAGCAGTTTTAGCTGGTGGGGTGCATGGCTCAATCCCAATCCTAATAAGATTGTAATTGCTCCTGACAAATGGTTTCTGAGCGAAGACAAGAATAAATTATTAGATGACTTTTATCCTAAAGGCTGGATTAAACTATAAAATAAGATTATGCCGAAAGTATCCGTTCTGATGCCCGTCTACAATGCCGAACGATTCCTTGATAAGGCAATCGGGAGCATTATTTCCCAGACTTTTACCGACTGGGAGCTGATACTGATCAATGACGGGTCAACAGATAATAGCGAGGCTGTGATCAACCGGTTTGAAGATGAACGCATCTATTATATAAAGAATCCTGAGAACCAAGGATTGATCAAAACCCTGAACAAAGGTATTGACTATTGTCATGGCCGGTATATTGCCCGGATGGATGCTGATGATATTTCGCAGCCCCACCGACTGCAGGAACAGGTTGATTTTCTGGAGTATCATCCTGACCATATAATGTGCGGTACAAATGCCATTGTGATCGACAATGAGGATAAAGCTACAGGAAAGATCCGTAATCTTACCGAAAATAATCTTTTGCAAATCAATCTATTGTTCTCTCCTCCATTTGTTCATCCCAGTATGATGATACGCAGGGAAATATTGCAGGATAACAGATATGATGAGGCCTACAAGCATGTAGAGGATTATGAGCTATGGTGCAGGATAGCCCGGTTGGGCAAAATCGCTAACATCGGCAAAGACCTGCTACAATATCGTTGGCACGACTCAAATGTTTCGGTGCTGAATAATGAAATACAAGATAAGTTAAAAGATAAAGTCATTGAAAATCAAATAGAGACATTAGGACTGCATCCGACAAATGAGGAGTTATATTATCACAAAATAACATTCAGGCTCTATCAGCTTGGCAACAAACAAAATATATCAACTATTGTAACGGATAATGTTTCCGCTTGGTTTTCCAAGCTGCTG
Source organism: Prevotella sp. (assembly GCA_031285905.1). Taxonomy (GTDB): domain Bacteria; phylum Bacteroidota; class Bacteroidia; order Bacteroidales; family Dysgonomonadaceae; genus Dysgonomonas. The sequence goes on along the minus strand of JAITVH010000107.1, from coordinate 26,218 downwards.
AAACAGAACAATGTCAAAAAGCTTTATAATCAATCTGATTTTATTGCTTTTCTATGGTCGAGATGGATTGTCCTATGTGTCGCACAAAAGAAGTATGGGAAAGCTTTATTCCCAACTTTTAAGACGCTTAATCCTTCCGTTTTTCTGAAACTGTTTAAACTGGTACTTTTCTTAAGAAAGAAGCAATGAACGATAACGAAAACTTAAGAGAGTTATACAATCCCGATGGTTCGGAACTGAGAACCCTGCAGCTCAAGATGCTGGATATACTGATCGCTGTTACCGATATTTGCGATAAGCATAATCTTACTTATTGGATCAGTGGCGGCACATTGCTCGGTGCTATGCGTCATGGAGGATTTATTCCCTGGGATGATGATATAGATATCGAACTATTATTACCTGACTATAAAAAACTACTCAAAATACTACCCGAAGAATTACCGGATAATCTATACCTGCAAACACCAAAAGAGAAAAGCTACCGTCTTCTGTTTTCCAAAGTAAGAGATAAGAATTCCATCATCCATTCTGAGGAAGAAGATATGGCACGCTATAAAGAAAAGGGAATATTCATTGACATCTTTCCCGAAGAAAGGAGTTACCGTTGGATAAAAAACATTGTCGATTTCTTTTATGGCAGGGCTTTCAGAAGGATCAAAAGAGGCAGACCGTTTCATTCTCTGAAATATTTTTATGAGTTCACTATTTCATTGATCTTATATCCTATCGGGATGCTTCTAAAATGGCTGGCACGGGGAATCTGTAAAATAACTAAGCCCGATAATATATTACACAGTTATGGTATTGGAAATTCCACCAATCATAATGCAGCTTATATGTTTCCTGTCGGTAAAGTCATGTTTGAAGGGAAAGAATTTTTTGCACCTAAAGACGTAGACACCTATCTTCGGAAGCAATATGGAGACTATATGGTTGTCCCTTCAAAGGAGAAACGCGCCGCACATTTTCTGAATGTAGAGTATCTGTAAACAGGAAATGTTTATTATATTTACAAAACATTTAACAACCTTCATATCTCACCACTATGATGAACAAGAGAAAAAACTCTGTCATTTTTATTGCAGTAATTATAATAGCATCCACTATTTTCACTAGTAATAGCCTGCGGGCACTTACAATCGACAAAGATTCTGTTAATAAAGATCTAAGTCCAAATCCGTCTGATGAAGTTATGCCTAAATATCCGGGTGGAGAGTCTGCTATGAATGGATTTATCAGTGATAATCTTATATATCCGTCTAATGCCCAACGGGCTGATATACAAGGCCGGGTAGTAATACGTTTTGTAGTGACAAAAACGGGGGAGCTGAAAGATATCAATGTAATCAGGGGATTATATCCCTCCTGCGACGCCGAAGCAAAACGTGTTATAGGGCTGATGCCAAAGTGGGAACCCGGAAAAAAAGACGGTGAAAATGCAGATATATATTTTACGATACCTATCCATTTCCGGATGAGGGATAATCCTAATAAAAAACTACAGACAACAGTCTATTTGGTGGATGATGAAGGAATGAATGCCAGAGAATTTAATTCTATGTATGAAGAAAAGGATCTCATAGGCAAAATGGAAATTTTAAGAAACGGTATCTTTTCAGATAGCAAAACCTTAAAAAGATATGGTGATAAATATGTTGACTGCAATATATTCGAAATATCTATGAAACCTGCTTCTTTACAACTCGATTCGCCTGAGCTTTTGAGTGGAAAGGTAACGGCTAATCCGGATGTGGCCCCATCGTTTCCGGGAGGCGAGAAGGAAATGAATAAATTTATAAAGAAAAAGCTGAAAACCCCTACTTATGCAAAAAAGGGGAGAGTAGGAGAAAGAATAGTAGCCGGTTTCATCGTAAGACGATCCGGTGAAATAACCGATTTATATATAGTTGAAGGCGCGGAACCAACATGTAATGCCGAAGTTATAAGACTAATCGAAGCCATGCCCAAATGGGTTCCCGGCAAAGTAGACGGAGAAAATAAAGATTGTCTTGTTTATATACCAATATCCTTCAAATAGCAACATCCCAAAATAGTACAACTATGATAAACAAACGATTTTCAATAAGATACTTCTGCTCTATCGCGTTCGTATTGGCACTCTTATTAAGTGATAGCATATACGCTTCTAGCCTGGCAGAAAAAGTGAAAATTGAAGGCAAAACAGTCAATGACACTATACCTCCTTTATTTCCCGGACATGAAGAAGAAAATGCATTGTACAAATACCTTTGGAGAGAACTCCGGTATCCGACTGAAGCTAAAAGAGCAGGGATACAAGGTGAAGTAAAAGTCCGTTTCAAAGTAACTAAAAGGGGAATAATAGAAGATGTAAGGATTGTTAGCGGTATATTCCCGCTTTGCGATATAGAGGCCAAACGTATGGTATATGAAATGCCAAAATGGATTGCAGGAGAAAAAGATGGAGAGAAGGTAGACGCCTATGTTACATTACCTATACTTTTCCGAATAGACTATGATACAAAAGAATACAAAGAGACGGTTTATATTCTTGATGGTAAAGAAACCGGTGCAGAAGAGTTATACAACCTGTTTACCCAAAAATCTCCTGCCAGTAAAGCAAAAATATTAAAGAATAGTCTTTTACTGGAAAAAGATGGATTGAAGAGATATGAAGGTAAATATATTGGTAAAAGAGTTTTGGAATTGTCCTTCGATGAAACATCCGGCTTCGATTCATCAAATCCCAAATATAGTGGAGTTATAGCTTCCCCGGATATGCAGCCCGTATTTCCCGGTGGAGAAAAGGATATGGCTAAATTTATAAATAAAAACCTTGTTTATCCATATCAGGCAAAGAAAGAAATACGAACCGGAAGAGTTATTTTACAATTTATAGTAAAAAAAACAGGTGAACTGTCCGACACACGTATTGCACAGGGGTTCGATCCCGCCTGTAATGCTGAGGCAAGGAGGGTAATAGAGTCCATGCCAAGATGGACACCGGGAAAATTGAATGGAGAAAATGTAGATTCTTTCTATCTTTTGCCTATATCTTTTAACCTTAAATAAAATTTCACAAAGAGTCGTTTCATATAGAATTTCATAGATCTAAATATATGGAATAGAAAACATTACCTTCAACAGAAGAGACCCTTTCTGTATAATTATCCAGTACAGTTACGTACTTTATTTCAGTTATTTTTACATTTTTTACTAAATTAGGGTTATCTTTGTAAATCATATGTTTGAGATAATAATCGAAATACAACAAAAATTTGCAGAAAATAATCGCATTTTCTTCCCTGAAAATTTGGGGATTAGCTCCATTTTGTTAGAGAGAGAGAGAGAGAGAGAGAGAGAGAGAGAGAGAGAGAGAGAGAGAGAGCAGACATTCACGCATGCATACACACAAACACATATACGCATGATAGGATAAATCATTTCTATCAAACATCCAACTATTTTTATTCTTTTTTAATTGAAAATTTCAGGGTATTTCTACCTCTCCTGAAAAGACTTCGTGTACCTGAATATATCGAAAGAAATAACCAAATTCTATTGATAAACCTTCCTTTTTGCTTTAGCCCAGAAAAAGCAGAAAGGATTTTTAATTCCACAAACTCATGAAACAAAGATTTTTATTTTCCATTCTTTTAGTGTTTCTGCTATTCAGTAATTTGACATATGCACAAATTACTTTACCTTCAGGTGTAGTGATGCCTGACAATATAGTAGAGGCCTGCTCCGTCCTTCCACCAGGCACAGCATTCACAGTGAAAGAACTGGCGGCAACCTCATACAGTCAATATCCTGTAGACAATAACCATGTTATCCTTACCGGCGATATTGACAATGACGGATATAACGAGATTTTAGTGTTTGGTCCCGGAGTGGTAAGTCTTGCTACCAATGTCTTACGTATCTTTAAGTTTAAAGACAATCAAATAACATTGCAACAAAATCTGTCTATACCTTATACTTGTAGCCTTGCGAATCCTATGGCTATTGCAAAAGTAAACGGAAATAATTATGCTTCGATATTTATATGCACCAACAGAACTTATAATACTGCGGCTGACCAGCAACAGCTGATAAAATACGACTTTAACGGCACGCAGTATGTAGAAGCGAAGCGTGTACGTTGGACTACTTTTGCTCCTATATCGGGGGTGGGATATGGAGGCGGTACAGACCGTGGTTATCCGATGATTGCCGATCTTAATGGAGACGGTATACCCGAAGTGGTAGTTCACGACAAAGTTTATAACGCACGCACATTCGAGCTTCTAGCTGACGGAGCCTTTTATTATAATGGGACACCTAATAGTTTTGGGAATGCCTATCATACATATCTTGCTTCCATGCCTGTCCTTGCCGATGTGGATAACGATGGCGTGCCCGAGTATATCGGGGGCGACTATGTCTATAAAATAAACATAACGAACCCTAACGGCACAAGCGGCAACTCATACACATTATGGAAGCAATGCAGCAAAACAGGGCATAGTGAAGTTACTGATGGAGCTGTGGCTGTCGCCGATATGGATAATGACGGATTTCTCGATGTCATTGTGATAGTTCCATATAAAAACCTGGCGACCATTCCTGCAAACACCGGAGCCTTGTATGTATATAACCCGCGAACAGGAGAAGTGATGCACGACAATATAGTAAGCGGTTTTCAGGGGGGATCTCAGCCATTCGTCGGAGATATAGATAACGATGGTTATCCTGAGATATGTTTTACCGCTTCGCTAAAAATGTTTGCATATGATTATAATCCAACTACCAGAACACTGACAAAAAAGTGGGAGCAGGTGACCACTGATGGCTCTGCGGCAACCACCATGTGTATGTTCGACTTCAATCAGGATGGATTCGTAGAGTTGGTCTATCGCGACGAAACCGACCTGCGCATAATAGATGGAATAACGGGAGTAAATATTGCCACTTTCCCTTGTACATCTTCTACCTCGACAGAATATCCTATCGTTGCTGATATTAACAATGATGGCTCTGCCGAAATCATTGTAACAGGAGGCTCGGTACGTAATCAGGGGAATGGCTGGCTACGTGTTTATACATCCAATCCGGTCGGGTCGTGGGCTCCTGCCCGCAGAGTGTGGAACCAATTTGCATACAACGCAGTGAATATAAACAACGATCTGACAGTGCCAGAAGTACAGTTCAATCCCGCAACCCGGTTCCCCGGTGTAGACAAGATTCTGGGTAATAGTGATGATGTACGTCCTTTCAATGGCTATCTGATGCAACAGACAACGCTGGATCACTATGGAATGCCTCTCTGGCTGGCTCCCGAAGCCCAGATCGTGGGTGTTCCTGTATTCAGTTATAACGACGCAGATGATAAGATGACTATTACCCTACAAATAAAAAATGCAGGAGACGCCATATTTGACGCCCCTTTCTATGTGACAGTGTATAAGGACAATGTAGGTTCTGCAACCAAACAGACATTTATCTATAATGACGATGTAGAAAAAGGTGAGACTATCTCTATGACACTAACCATACCTAATTTTAAAAGCTGGACTACCTACAACTTCATTGTTATCAACCTGAATGACAAGGGAACAGGCGACCATAATCAGCCAGTCTGTAAAGATGATAAAAGCCGCTATCGCTACTATGGAGTATTGCCTACCCAACAGGAAGTTTGCCTGAGTAAAGCAGGAGAAATGAGCTGTAGCTTTGTACTGCCTGATGGTACAAATACTTACCAATGGCAATCCAGCAGAGATAATATTACCTGGGCAGACATATCAGGGGCAACGGCTATTGCTTACACACCGACCGATCAGAAACGGGGAATACTTTATTACCGAGTGGTAGTGGAGGATAATGCAGAGACAATCAATAGCGTTTCTGTAAAAGTAAGAGTTATGTCGTGCCACCTACCAGTCAACCACAATATCAGTGCGATGGATTATTATGATTAAAAAATCATTATCATTATTTGCATTTTTCATTTTTTTTATATCTTTGCAAAAACAAAACAGAAAGAACAATGAATTTTCTATTGACAAATACATTTTGGTGGTGGCACTCTCAACTCAAAAAGTCGTGAGCCAAACTGGTATGTATTTATAAGTAGAAGATGTATAAAATACAAAGCCTGTCGTAACTCACGACAGGCTTTTTTTGTAAGGAAAAATATAACACGAGATAAAATGAAAAAATTTGCAGTCGATCAAAACGGTTTTTATGGAGAGTTCGGAGGAGCATATATTCCTGAAATCCTTTACGATAACGTAGAAACATTAAAGGATAATTACTTGAAAATAATAAACGATCCCTCATTCCAAAAGGAATACAATGACCTGTTGAGGGACTATGTAGGCCGTCCATCCCCTCTGTACTTAACCAGAAGATTATCAGAAAAATATGGTTGTAAAATATACCTCAAGCGCGAAGACCTCAACCACACAGGTGCACACAAAATAAATAATACAATCGGCCAGATATTGATTGCCCGTCGTATGGGTAAGACGCGAATCATAGCCGAAACAGGAGCCGGGCAGCATGGGGTAGCCACAGCAACAGTCTGCGCCCTGATGAATATGGGATGTGTAGTATATATGGGTGCTACGGACGTGGAACGTCAAAAATTGAATGTGCAAAAAATGGAAATGTTGGGCGCTACAGTCATACCCGTTACCAGTGGAAATATGACATTGAAAGATGCTACCAATGAAGCCATCCGTGACTGGTGTTCAAACCCCTCGGATACATACTACATTATCGGTTCTACCATTGGCCCTCACCCCTACCCTGATATGGTAGCGCGCCTGCAATCGGTTATCAGCGAGGAAATACGTAAACAGCTACTGGAAAAAGAAGGACGAGAAACGCCTGATTATGTAATGGCTTGCGTGGGTGGAGGCAGCAATGCAGCAGGAACTATTTTCCACTTTATCGATGAGCCTGATGTGAAAATCGTATTGGCGGAGGCCGCCGGAAAGGGAATTGATTCGGGCGAATCGGCCGCTACCATCCATCTGGGACGATTAGGAATCATACATGGTTGCAAGACGCTTATCATGCAATCGGAAGATGGACAAATAGAAGAGCCTTATTCTATATCCGCAGGGCTTGATTATCCGGGCATAGGCCCTATACATGCACATCTATCCAGTATTGGGCGTTCTCAGGTATTGGCCGTCACTGATGACGAAGCCATGCAGGCGGCATTTGAACTGACAAAGCTCGAAGGAATTATCCCGGCAATAGAATCGGCTCATGCACTGGCTGCTTTGGATAAGATGAATTTCAAGAAAGACGATATCATTGTCGTCTGCCTTTCGGGGCGCGGCGATAAGGATATGGAAACGTATATTGAATATGCCCCCTAAATTCCCCAAGGGGGACTTTTACGCAAACCCTTATTTAAAATATTGAAAACTTAAATAATATATGGATGATATGAACGATACTATAATAAGCCTCCCTCATGGGGAGGATGGGAGGGGCGGCTATAAAATTACCGTCAAAACCAAAGACCTCCTTGCCGACCTGCAAACGCCCGTAGGCATCTACCTCAAGGTAAGGGATATTTATCCTGAATCGGCATTATTGGAAAGTTCGGATTATCATGGGGGCGAGAACAGTTATTCGTTTATTGGCATTAATCCGATAGCTCGTTTCAAGGTTCAGGATAATAACATTACCTGTACTTATCCGGATAATACATCGATAGTAGAAACTTTGTCCGGAGATGTGAAACTGACCGATAAATTTAATGAGTTTATCAAACAATTTGATGTACAGGGAGATAACAAAACGAACATAAACGGCTTTTTCGGATATACATCTTATGATGCCATTCGCTACTTCGAATCTGTCGATCCTGAGAACAGTAAGTTAAAAAATGCCGATGCTCCGGAATTTTACTATATACTCTATCGCTTTATATTAGTGATAAATCACCTGAAAAATGAACTGACCATAGTAGAAAATATAGTTGAAGGAACAGAAGAAAAAACACCTGAACTAGAGGCCATTCTCAATAATAACAATATCGCCTCATACAATTTTGAAACAATAGATCAGGAACAGTCTATGATAACCGATGAAGAGCATAAGGAAATGATACGCCGGGGAATAGCTCATTGTAAACGCGGCGATGTATTTCAAATCGTTCTTTCCCGCTGTTTTACGCAAAAGTTTGCCGGAGACGATTTTAAAGTCTACCGCTCTCTTCGTTCCATCAATCCTTCACCTTACCTCTTCTACTTCGACTTCGGTTCTTTCCGAATCTTTGGTTCTTCACCCGAAACACATTGTAAAATCACCAAAGGCAAAGCATATATCGATCCTATTGCAGGTACCTATTTCCGTACAGGCAATGATGAAAAAGACCGTCTGCTGTCAGAAGAATTACTGAAAGATGAAAAAGAAAACGCCGAGCATGTTATGCTGGTAGATCTTGCTCGCAACGATCTCAGCCGCAATTGCCACGATGTGAAGCTGGAATTTTACAAGAACGTACAATTCTATTCCCATGTTATTCATCTGGTATCGCGCGTGAGCGGTATCGTAGACGAAGGGACAAACAGTATTTCTGTTTTTGCCGATACTTTTCCGGCAGGTACTTTGTCCGGCGCACCAAAAGTGAGGGCTATGCAGTTGATACGTGACATCGAAAGCCAGATGCGCGGAGTATATGGTGGATGTATCGGTTATATAGGTTTCAATGGTGACCTCAACCAGGCAATCACTATCCGTACTTTCCTCAGCCGCAACAATGTACTCTATTATCAGGCAGGGGGTGGCATTGTTTCCAAGTCGAATCCTGAAACAGAAGTGATGGAAGTGAAAAATAAATTGGGCGCTTTGGCAAAAGCTATTAAATTCGCAGAAAAATTGAGAAACTAGGCCCCCTAAATCCCCCAAAGGGGGAATTAAATACAGAATAACAATGAAAAATAAAACACATATTGAGAACCAGTTCCTCCCCTCAGGGGAGGCCAGGAGGGGCCGTATACTGATATTCGATAATTACGACTCATTTACATACAACCTTGTTCATCTCGTTAAAGAACTGGGATATAACGATATAGATGTATACAGGAATGATAAGATCAATTTAGATGAAATTTCTAAATACGATAAAATAATACTTTCCCCGGGGCCTGGAATCCCATCAGAAGCAGGATTGTTATTACCCCTTATAAAACAATATGCAGGCAAAAAACCTATCTTCGGTGTTTGTTTGGGACATCAGGCTATCGGCGAAGCTTTCGGGGCTCATCTCACCAATCTGCAAGATGTATATCATGGAGTGGCTACAGAGATAGAAAAGATCGCCCCTGATTATATTTTCGCCGGACTGGATAATAAACTGGAAGTAGGACGTTATCATTCGTGGATAGTTGATAATAAAGGATTACCTGAATGTCTGGAGGTGACAGCTGTAGATAGTAATGGGCAAATGATGGCACTCCGTCATAAAGAGTATGATATACATGGCGTACAATTCCATCCTGAATCAGTATTAACCCCTGAAGGAAAAACAATCGTAAGAAATTTTTTAAACAATTAATATAAAAATCTAACAATCATGACTAAGAAAATCTTATTAAGTGAAAACGACATTCCCCGGAGCTGGTACAACATTGTAGCGGATATGAAAAATAAACCATTACTTCCCCTCCACCCGGGAACAAAGAAACCACTGGAAGTTAGCGATCTGGAACCGATATTCGCAACAGAGCTGGCTAAGCAGGAACTGAACTATACCGACCGCTGGATCGAAATTCCGGATCCGATACGGGAGCTATATAAAAACTACCGCCCTACCCCTCTGGTACGTGCTACCGGCCTCGAGAAAGCCCTGGATACTCCGGCGCATATCTATTTCAAGAATGAAAGTGTTAGCCCTGTAGGTTCCCACAAGCTGAACTCAGCAATAGCACAGGCATATTACTGCAAAGAGCAGGGAATAACCAATATTACGACCGAAACCGGAGCAGGGCAATGGGGTGCCGCCTTATCATATGCAGCCAATCACTTTGGGTTGGATCTGGCTGTTTATATGGTAAAGATCAGCTATCACCAAAAACCTTACCGCCGCTCCATTATGCAGACATATGGCGCTGAGGTGATCGCATCGCCAAGTATGAGTACCAAAGCCGGACGTAAGATCATTACAGAAAATCCGACTTATCAGGGAAGTCTCGGAACAGCTATTTCGGAAGCTATAGAACTGGCTTTAAACACTCCTAATTGCAGATACACATTAGGCAGTGTATTGAACCATGTGGCACTTCATCAGACTATTATCGGGCTGGAAGCAGAAAAGCAGATGGAAATAGCAGGAGAATATCCGGATGTAGTAATCGGTTGTTTTGGCGGTGGATCCAACTTTTCAGGTATCACTTTCCCGTTCCTGCGTCACAAACTGACCGAAGGCAAAGATGTCCGCCTTGTTGCAGCAGAACCGGCATCATGCCCTAAATTAACCCGTGGTAAATTTGAGTATGACTTTGGTGACGAAGCAGGGTACACCCCTCTTCTTCCAATGTACACATTAGGTCATAATTTTGCCCCTGCCAATATCCATGCCGGCGGACTTCGCTACCATGGAGCAGGAACTATCGTCAGCCAACTGAAAAAAGACGGATATATAGAGGCTATAGATGTGAAACAGCTGGATACATTCGAGGCCGCTATACTGTTTGCAAAAACTGAAGGTATTATACCGGCGCCCGAATCATCACATGCCATTTATGCCGCCATCCAGGAAGCATTGAAGGCAAAAGAAGAAGGCAAACAGAGAACAATCCTATTCAATCTGTCAGGTCACGGGCTTATCGATATGGCTTCTTATGACCGTTATTTCGATGGCGAACTGACTAATCATGAACTGACTGACGAAGAGATCGCTAAAACAACCGATGCGTTGGAAAAATTGGCCTAGCCCCCTAATCCCCCGGAGGGGGACTTTTAGGCTAACGCAAGAAAAAGTAATTGCATATAAATAATAAAATAAATTCCCTCTTTGAAGCCTCCCCTCTGGGGAGGTTGGAGGGGCTCAGGCTGGAGGGCTACTTATGAAACAAATTCTAAACAGGCTTTTTGAACATCAATACCTCAACCGCAACGAGGCAAAGGAAATACTGACTAATATGGCAGATGGAAAGTATAACGATTCCGAGATTGCCGCATTTATCACTGTCTTCCTTATGCGTAGTATCAGTGTGGACGAATTTCTGGGTTTTTCGGATGCATTACTTGATCTGCGGGCAAATGTAGATGCACTAGCAGCCTATAATCCGATCGATATTGTGGGCACAGGAGGTGATAATAAGAATACATTCAATATATCTACCCTGGCCTGCTTTGTGGTAGCGGGTGCAGGATATAAGGTTGCCAAGCATGGAAACTATGGGGCTACATCTGTGAGTGGTGCATCGAATGTGATGGAACAACATGGCGTGAAATTCACTGCTGATGTGAGCAAGCTGGAAAAATCGCTCGATAAGACAAACATTGCATACATGCACGCTCCGCTATTTAATAATGCATTGAAGGTTGTTGCACCCATTCGTAAGGCATTAGGGGTACGCACGTTCTTCAACATGCTGGGGCCTGTAGTCAATCCTATCCGCCCGAAACGCACTGTACTGGGGGTTTTCAACTTGAAAATGGCTCGCCTGTATTTCTATATGTATCAGCAGACTGATGTAGATTATTCTATTGTGCATAGTATCGACGGATATGATGAAATATCATTGACAAGTGACTTCAAGATAATCAATAAGCACGAAGAGCGCATTTACAGTCCTGAACTTATAGGTCTTAAGCGATGTGAGGAAAAAGAATTAGACGGAGGGCAAACACCGGAAGATGCTTCAAGGATATTCGACAATGTGGTGAATAATACGGCTACCACTGCGCAGAAGAATGCAGTAATAGCCAATGCCGCTGCGGCTATACAAACGATCAATCCCAATATGTCTTTTGAGGATGCGATTGCACAGGCATGCGAATCAATAGACAGCGGAAAGCTGAAAGAAACATTCAGTAAGTTTTTAGAACTGAACACATGAAAGAAGAAACCTTCATAACGCCTCCCGAACATATCAATTTCTTAGCTAAAAAGCTGTTTGGTAATTGTGGAGAGATAATAGATGGTTCTATCGCTTACCTCGAAGTGCATGGCGGCGGCCCGCTAAAGCCTCATACACATGAGCATTCGCACTTGTTTATCGTTGTCAGCGGACAGGCAAGAATAGAAATGGGTGAAGAATCTAAAATACTGAATGCCAACGAATCTTTTTTATTGAATGGTAATATTCCGCATTCGGTATGGAATAATGCAGATACAACAACGATTATGGTTGGGCTTTCAGTCAAAGAATATAATACATGATATGATGAAAAAAGTATTAATAATAAACGGCCATCCCGACAAAGAAGGTTTTTGCTTCGGATTGCACGAAAGCTATAAGAAAGGTAGTTTGGAGAAAGGAAACGAAGTGAGGGAGATTATTCTCACTGAAATGGATTTTAATCCGATTCTCAAATATGGCTACCGCAAGCGTACCGAGTTAGAGCCGGATTTGTTAGAGGCTTGGGAAAAACTGCAATGGGCAGAGCATATTGTATGGATCTATCCTACATGGTGGGCTTCACCGCCTGCTTTACTAAAAGGTTTTATCGAACGGATTTTTCTTCCGGGCTTTACATTTGAGTATCAGGAAAAATCTCCATTTCCCAAAAAGTTATTCACAGGGAAAACCTCAGAAATAATCAGCACAATGGATGCCCCTGTATGGTACTACAAATGGATGGTTAAAGACCTTGGAGGCAGAATGATACGAAAAGACATAGGTGCATTCTGCGGTATAAAGAATACCAGAACTACTTATCTGGCCACCATAAAAAAATCGACACCTGAACAAAGGACACAGTGGCTCGATAAGGTAGAAAAATTAGGAAGGGGATAATTTCTTTAACAGAATATTACTATCTTGCGAGGATGTATAATAATTATTGTATTAATCTTCGCAAAACTTAGAAACTATGAATTGGACAACAGAATTACCATTCAATCTGAATGGAGTAGAGGGTGATCTTAAAATTGTGTATAATCCGTTGAGTCAGAAATTTTACCAGAACAATATCGAAATTAAAAAGAGCGGTTCCGGTTTTGGCGGATTAAAGTACAAGGTAGGAACCACCGATGGCGGTGATGATATCGTAAAAGTAAAAGCGGCATTGCTTCCCGGAAGGCAGGTTATATTCAGAGGAATGACCACTAATCTGGAAGAAAGATTGGGAGGACTGTCCTTGTTACTTTCAGTCTTACCTTTTATTTTTATTGCTTTTGTAACGATAATCGTACCAGGCTTCCGTCTGGGCGTCATAGGGGGAGCTTTCCTTGTAGGCTGTGGCGCATTAGGTATGCTGGCGGTCGGAAATTCTTTACGCAACACAACTAATTTCGGGCAACAGATAATGTATACTATTATATTATCCGTCGCCACTACAGCTTTGTTTGTTGTATTGTGTTTGATTTGGGATTTGATATTCGGTGGAGCTATGTTTATGTTATTCCGCTAAGAATGGGGAGTAAACTAATCCAAATGAAACTTGTTCCATTAATAATAAGAAGAATTTAATAAATAGAGGGTGGCACTTTTGCTGCCCTCCTGTTATAGAAATGATAATATATAAGCTATTTTAGAGAAATGGAAAGTAACATTGAGCATAAAAAACGAATCCGGCTGGCAATCTTTTGTTTATACTTCTGTACAGGATTTTGTTTTTCAAGCTGGGCAAGCCGTATACCCGATATAAAAACGACGCTTGGACTGGGAGACGCCGCCTGGGGAACTATATTGCTGATGATACCTATCGGTCAGATATGCGGGATGACCATCTCCGGATTTCTTATCTCTAAAATAGGGAGCCGCAGGATATTTCCGGTAGCTCTTACAGGATATGTTATAGCGTTGCTGTTTGTCGGACTTTCGGCCAGCGAATATGCTTTAATTATGAGCCTTATCGTATTCGGATTCTTTGGCAATTTCTGTAATATATCAGTAAATACACAGGCCGTAACTGTGGAATCAATGTATGACAAGCCCATCATGGCTTCCTTTCATGGGGGTTGGAGTCTGGCCGGACTGACAGGCGCTGCCCTCGGGCTGCTGATGTCATCATTGCATCTGAAACCCATTTACCACTTTAGTATTGTCGGATTACTTGTATTTATTAATCTGATCATCAATAAAAAATACCTGCAACCCGACGTGAAAAAGGAAAAAGACCCGACGGAGGTTGCAGCAAAGAAAAGAAATAAGCCGGAGACATTTTTGTTCTTGTTGGGTATCGTTGCCTTTTGCGGTATGGCGGCAGAGGGAGCTATGTCGGACTGGAGCGGACTCTACCTGATAGATGTGGTCGGCGCACCGGCACACATTGCCCCTATAGGGTTAGCCGCTTATATGGTTACGATGGCATCGGGCCGTTTCCTTATCGATAAAGCGATCCAGCGATGGGGACGCAAACGTGTACTACAGGCAGGAGGTACGCTGATTACTGTAGGACTTTTCACTGCAGTGGCATTCCCCCACTTCATTACTACCATCATTGCATTTATGATCATCGGATTCGGAACGGCAGGTATCGTTCCCACTATATACAGCGTTGCCGGACAACGGACAAAAATACCCACCAGCATTGCACTAACTATCGTGTCGAGTGTTAGTTTCCTCGGATTTCTGATGGGACCTCCGCTGATCGGATATATTTCGAGTGTAACCAACCTGAGGTATTCCTATGCGCTGATCGGATTATTCGGCATTTGTATAGTGGTGCTTGTATCGATGATAAAAATATTTAGAGTGGAAAAGAAATGAACATATTAGATAAAATTATAGCGAATAAAAGGATAGAAGTAGCAGGGCAGAAATCGCTCGTATCATTCTCCCAACTGGAGGAAAGTATAACAGACACTCCTGTCAACTCATTCAAAAAAGCGTTGATCAATTCCAAAACAGGAATCATTGCCGAGTTTAAACGCCGTTCTCCGTCACGCGACTGGATTTTCAAGGATGCAAAAGTTGAAGATGTTATTCCTTTGTATTCGCAAGGAGGAGCCAGCGCTATATCCGTTCTTACCGATATGGACTTCTTCGGGGGCGACCTCGATGATTTGAAAAATGCAAGGAGCCTGACCGATACTCCCCTATTGCGAAAAGATTTTGTAATAGACGAATATCAGCTCTATCAGGCAAAAGCAGCCGGAGCAAGCGCCATATTGCTTATTGCATCTGCCCTGACAATAAAGGAGACAAAACAACTGGCGACCACAGCAAAACAACTGGGGCTGGATGTTTTATTAGAGATTCATAACGAACAGGAACTCGCCCACATTAACGACAAAGTGGATGTGGTAGGCGTAAACAACCGCAATCTGGGTACTTTCGTTACCGACGTGCAAATTTCCTTCGATCTGGCAGATAGAATACCGGATGAATTTGTAAAAATTTCAGAGAGCGGCATTTCGCAACCGCAAACCGTTATTGACTTACAATCTGTCGGTTACAAGGGTTTTCTAATGGGAGAGAACTTTATGAAGACAAGTAATCCGGGTAAGGCATTGGAAGAGTTTATAGGAGAATTGATGAAAAAATAAGAAATTTATCTATAGAAAATCAATGAGCAAATTTGCAAATTAGCACATTAGCAAATGGTTTTAAAATATAAATTATGAGTGTAAAATAATAAATGAAAAGTGTTACTTCTGTTACTTTTTAGTTAAAATATTCGGGCTTGCTGTAGGGGCGACTTGGAAATGGACGAAGTGAATACGAGTCAATTATCATCCGCCCGCAATCAAACATCGGGCGAAAAATATTTCGTCCCTACAGGCAAAGCCACCAGTTCTTTGTTCGCTGAAACCTGTTACTTCTGTTACTTTTTAGTTAAAATACAAAGATGATAATCAAAGTATGTGGGATGAAATATCCCGATAACATAAAGGAGTTGAATAAGTTGCCCATCGATCTTATGGGGATGATATTCTATGATAAATCGTCACGATATATAAACGGCCTTACAGGATACGACCTGTTTGAAGTCCCGCAACGCATAAAATTGACAGGGGTGTTTGTGAATGCTGATATAAACTATATTGCAGAGAAAATAGTCCAATACGGCCTTGATATCATCCAGCTACATGGAAATGAATCACCCGCGTTCTGCAACGAACTGAATAAGACAATGCCTGTTATCAAGGCATTCAGTATAGCGGATGCTTCCGACTTTGAACAGGCGAAACAATATGAAGGGGTTGCCGATTACTTCCTTTTCGATACTAAGACCACTCAATATGGTGGTTCGGGGCAAAAGTTTGATTGGAGTATTCTGGCTGAATATAAAGGCAACACACCATTTCTACTTAGTGGAGGTATTTCTATCGATGATGTGGAAGCTATAAAGGAAATAAAGCATCCCCGGTTTGCCGGAATCGATCTCAACAGCAGATTCGAGACCGAACCCGGACTGAAAGATATAGAACTATTACAACAATTTATAAAAGCACTGAACGATGAACAGGATTAAACAGTTATTCGAGAAGAAACAAAGAGATATACTATCCATTTACTTTACAGCAGGATTCCCCCACCTGAACGATACATGCGATGTGATACGGGAACTGGAAGCCAATGGAGTGGATTTAATCGAAATAGGTATTCCATTCTCTGACCCGATGGCAGACGGGCCTACGATACAGGATAGCGGCACTATTGCCCTGAGAAATGGAATGACATTAAAAATCCTCTTCGATCAGCTAAAGGACATCCGAAAAGATGTAACCATTCCGCTTATTATGATGGGCTATCTGAACCCTATTATGCAATACGGGTTTGAAAACTTCTGCAAGCAATGTAAAGAGATTGGGATTGATGGGGCGATTATCCCCGACCTGCCTTTCAATGATTATATCAACGAATTTAAACCCATTGCCGATAAATATGATATCAAAGTGGTCATGCTTATCACTCCCGAGACTTCAGAAGAGCGCATCAGACTGATAGACGAGCATACCGACAGCTTTATCTACATGGTGTCGTCGGCCGCAACCACAGGAGCGCAAAAAAGCTTCGATGAGAAGAAGCAGGAATACTTCCGCCGTATAAACGGGATGAACCTGCGCAATCCGCGCCTCATCGGATTCGGAATTTCTAACAAGGCGACATTAGAGGCTGCACAGGCAAATGCAAGCGGCGCCATTATCGGCAGTAAATTCATTATTTTGCTGAAAGAAAGTACGAATATCAAAGAAGCAGTGAAGGCGTTGAAAGAAGTATTAAATAAGTAACTATTACTCTTTTGGAAGAAAATCTATTCATACAAGTTTTCCGGTTCGAGGATATTGGCGAAAATCCCCTCTTCGATAACTATCAGCGATATGATTTCTATCAGTTGCTCTGGCTTACCAAAATTGGGGGCGATCCGTCTTATTTCCTCGACTTTAATGAATATATGCTGGAAGACGATCAGATTATACTTATATTTCCCGGACAAATAGACAAACTGGATATCAGGGGAAAAGAGGGATTCTTATATACCATACACAACGATATTTTCTTCCATATAAATCACCATATCAAATCGGATTACCTGAACGGCTTCCATTCGAATCCATTCCTCAGGCCTGATAAAGAAACAAAAGAGATATTGGGCAAATTGAATGATCTGATACTCGGAGAATACAACTCACTAAATCGTATTGTATTGATGAATAGCTACATGGAAGCTTTCCTGTTTCATGTATCATCACTATTTGAAAAGTCAGAACCGGCTTATAACAAGAATGATTCGCTGATAGCTGAATTGATGAGGCTGATCGATAAATGCTTTATTACCCAACGCGAAACGGACTTCTATGCCAATGAATTCGGGATGACGCCTAAGTCCATTAACGAAGCATGTAAAAAAGGGACAGGTAAAACAATAAAGCAGCACCTGCAGGAACGGCTGGTACTGGAGATAAAGAAAGAGATACGCCTCAACAAGAAGAGCCTGAAAGAGATAGCTTTCGATCTGGGTTTCAACGAAGCAGCTTATTTCACCCGTTTTTTTAAACAGCATACATCACTGACACCCACCCAGTTCAGGGATAGCTGACCATTTGTGCAAGTAAAGGGTGGAAAATTATAAGTCTCTACCCATTCTTCTTTCATACTTTTGCCTCACAAAAAAAATTGAAGTGTATGAAAGGTTTTAGTTTAGTACAATGGGGTATTATTTTCATCCTTGCTCTGCTTACAGCTTTAGAGCCGTTAAGTATCGATTTGTATTTGCCGGGGTTTATCATGATATCCGAGGCTTTTGGCACAGATGTGGCATCGGTGCAGATTTCTTTATCGACCTTCCTGGCAGGTTTTGCTGTCGGACAGCTTATATGGGGCCCGCTAGCCGATAAGTTTGGACGAAAGAAGCCTATATTGGTTTCCCTGCTTATTTTCATCATAGCCTCTATTGCCTGTATATATGTCCGCACCGTTGAGCAACTTTGGGTTGTCAGGTTCATTCAGGCCATTGGAGGATGCGCAGGTGTAGTAATATCGAGGGCTATTGTGACCGACTATTTTGATAAATCCAATACTTTGAAGATATTTGCTTTACTTGCCCTCATTATGGGGATAGCGCCTATTCTGGCTCCAAGTATTGGCAACGGGGTATTGCATGCTTTCAGTTGGGAAGGATTGTTTGGGGCAATGGCAGTATTGGGTGTCTTATTGTTTCTGCTTACGTTGTTGTTCCTACCTGAGACACACAAAGACAGAGATGTAGCTACGAAAACAAATGTTGTCAAAGATTACCTAAGCATCCTGAAAAACAAGCGCTTTACCATTTACTCTGTTATAGCAGGCATCGTTAATGGAGCATTGATGATATATGTGGCGAATGGCCCGTTCCTGATTATGGAAAAGGGTGGATTTTCCAGCGATATGTTTAGTATCATATTTGCCATCAATGCGGGAGGGCTGATGGTAGGCTCGTATATTACCACCACATTGCAAAAACGTATTCCGACAAATAAGCTGGTCAAACAGGCTATCCTGATGATGACTGCAATGGGTGCAGTATTACTTGCAGCGATGTATATGAACTTCGGCATGCCTGTTATACTTTTCATCCTGTTCTTCTATATATTCCCTATCGGCGTATTATTCCCTACAACTACCGAACTGGCTATCACTCCTTTTGCCGGAACAAGCAATAGTGGTACGGCATCGGCTTTGTTCGGGTCGATACAACTGGCAGTAGCGTTTGTTTGCACTGTTATTTCGGGAATAATAAGCAATGGAACGATAGTAGCAGTGGGGATAACATTCTTCCTATGCAGTGCACTGGCCTTTGTCATTGTATTCAGTAAGATAAAGCTGGATACAGAAGTTATCGAAGCCAGATAGATATAAACCGGAGGAAAGGATTATTAAGAATGATCCTTTTTCCTTTTAGCTATTCATGAAATTAATCCTATTTTCTTCCCTTATATTTTTGCCAGAAAATAAAATACTACTATTTTTGCGACAGTAAATGCCCGATCTCGATTATGTATTAATAATACATCACGTTTCATATATTCATTTACCATAATAGAGAAGATAAGGGAATTGTAGTTTCCTTATTGATACCGTTAACACTTTCAGACACGCATAAAACTTCGGTGGTTTTTTTAATGTAAACGCTTAGTTTTATTGCGAGATGACGAAAAGATTATGTTTATTTCTTGTATTTAGCAGCCTTATTTCTGTGAAGGCAAAGGCTCAGGTAACAATTGGTATAGATGAAGCCCCGGTTCATGGAGCTTTACTACAATTGAAAAATCTGGCAGATGCCTCATCATCTGACAATATCAATTCAACCAAAGGATTGGGTATGCCCCGGATGGTTCTGACAAACAGATACGATTTAACCAATGTGTTGGATAATCCTTCCAGTACCGAAGAAGAAGACCACATCGGACTGGTGGTATATCAGACCGGGCATCAGAATAGTGATGAATTCGGTATTTTCTGCCCGGGACTATATGTGTGGAATGGAGAAGAATGGACTGAAATGTTCGACATCAATAAGAATGATAAATCCAGATACGATCCTGCTACAGAAATCTTATATGACAGTGAGGGCAACGATTACAAAACAGCACAGTTTGGCAGTGCCGGACGTTGGATGACGCAAAACTTACGTTCAACACTCGGTCATCCATGCCTAAAGGTTGGACTTTCGGCCGGCGCAGATGACAAACTAGATGAGCCACTCTACTATTTTCCGGGGGGAACGAGCAGTCCGGGAGTACCCGAAGCGCCTGCCACCTGGACTAAAGAACAGGGATTATTATACAACTGGGCGGCTGCTACAATGAAGAAAGGCGGCTCTGACGGTAAAGGACAGGGATTTGATGAAGGTGAGGGATATAATGCACCAAATTTTGCTGCCGGCAATGTGGAAGAAACAGGGGTGCGGGGACTTTGCCCCAAAGGGTGGCATCTGCCAAGCGATAAAGAATGGAATGAGCTACTTTGTGCGATTTCTGAATGTAGAGCTAACAAATATAGTGACGCCTGTATGATTACCCAGGTAGAGGATTGGGATGCAAACTGGAATGTGGTAAAAGGCTGGCAGGGTGAATTCTCCGGCACTCATATGAAATCTAAGAAAACAGTATTAGAATCTTACACTACAAATGGATTGAGCAAAACCCGGACAGAAAACGGATTCGATATCTTACTAATCGGCAACGCTTTGGCGGCTTACCATAATCTATTTGGCAGATATGCATATTTCTGGACAAGCAGCGCATATGATGAAACAAAAGCATGGCATCGTCATTTTTATCATAAAGAGGATGCTAATGGAAACGGAAAATCTATTTACAGGGCGCCCGAAGGAAGAGAGTATATGTTTAGCGTGCGATGCAAACAAGATTAAATATGAAATAATCATTTTATTCTACTGCAACTTTTCGCCTTATTAACAAAATCCTTTAAAGATTTTTTTTATGTTTGTGTATCATATCATAAAAATAGTAAAAAAGGGCAGAAGCTATGAGGGTACGTAACGAACAGGAATTGGTCATCGCATTGATAAATGATGATGAATCGGCATTCTGCGAATTATACGCCTCATATAAGGAAAGGCTTATTTACTTTGCGATAAAATTTACTAAATCGCAAGACTTTGCCGAGGATATATTCCACGACACCTTTGTTGCAGTATGGCAAAACCGAAAATTCCTGAATCCCAATCAGTCTTTCTCTTCATACCTGCATACTATTATGAAAAACAGGCTCTTAAATATTTTGTACAGTATTGATAAAGAGTCTGAGTTGAAAAAAATCATCAAAGAGAGAGCAATAGATAGCGGAAACGATACAGAGAACACGATTATAGACAAAGACTTAAACGAATTATTAGATAAGGCAATAGACAATCTCACCCCTCAACAAAAAAGGATATTCGAGTTGAGCAGAGGGGAAATGAAGACTCACAAAGAAATTGCGGATGAACTGAATATATCCGTATATACAGTACAACAGCACATATCCACCGCACTAAAAACAATCCGCACATATCTGGCAAAATATACCGGGACTTATGCAGATATTATTTTATTACTTATTTGCTTAAATTGTTAAATAGAGTTAACGACATCCCAGATACCTGCCCGTCTTTTGTATTATTTATAGAAAAGACTTTTAATGTCACAAGAAAAAAGAAATATCAAACAGGCATTCATCCGGTATATAAAAGGATATTATACCAAAAACGATGCAGACCTTCTGATCAGGGAGTTGTCTTCTGAGATTATATCGGGAGGAATAGACGAAGAAATGGACAGGATGTGGGAAGACTCCGCAAAAATAAAACCAACCTCATCTAAACAACAAGAATATGAAAAGGAAGCAAAACAATTATTGAGACAGATAAAGGGTCGTCCTGATACCCATTACTTAAAACCTTTTTTTAAATATGTAGCGGCTGCTTCTATAATATTAATTGCAGGTGCTACATTCTATTTCCTGATAAAAAACAAAACGGCAGACATCTCGGATGTTCCATTAATAACCCTTGAAATAGAAAACGGCACACAAAAACAGATCACACTGGCAGACGGCACACAAGTTGTCCTCAATGCGGGTTCATCTTTTTCTTATCCCGAAAAATTTGAAGGAGAAGAAAGGAAAGTATTTCTCGATGGTGAAGCCTTTTTCAATGTATCTCCCAATAAAGGAAAACCTTTTATAGTACAAACGTCTGATGCAAAGGTAAAGGTATTAGGTACATCATTCAATATAAATGCTTACGAAGAGAGTGACGGACTAGCAGTAACCGTAGAGTCGGGCAAAGTACAGGTAGAGCTGGCTAAGGCTTCGTTGCAACTTTCCGCATCGGAACATTTAAATTATAACAGAACCAGTTCAGACTTTTCCAAAAGTACTGAGAACGTTAGTAATACAAAACTTTGGATATCAGGAGGTATGTACTTCAATCGAACTCCTATCAAAGAAGTAGTACAGGTATTAATGAGAAAGTTCGATTGCAGTATCGAATTTGCAGATGGCGAAGATAACTATGAAGAATACATATATGGAATGCATGACGGCGAAGACCTTGAAACAATACTAAATGCGATAAGCTTCACTACCGGCATTAAACACAAAAAATCAGGTGATAAAATTATACTGTATAAAAAAGGGAAATAAGAACAATTACTATTAACATCCGACATTAACAATTTTGTAATATATAATTAATCTAATATCAATAAACTAGAGTAACTTAGTATAAGAAAGCAGATGAACTGTTCTATGCTGATTTCATGAAACACTAATAAAGTAAAACAAGGGAGGGGAAGGTAAAATGGAGCCATCTCTACATGTAAAATCTAATCACAAAATTGTGGTAAAAAGTATATCTGACATTTGCAAACGCATATGTTTAGTGCTATTGATTGCCTTCAATTTCCTACCTGCTTTTACCCAAGATAGTGATAAAAAGATCTCGATAAAAATTAAAAAACAGCCTGTAGAAAAGGCTTTTGAAACTATATCAAATCAAACCGGAATGAATTTCTTTTATAGTGAAAATATCATCAATCGAAAATTGACAGTCTCATTGGATTTCAATAAGGCTTCTCTTGCTGATGTTTTGCAATCTATAACTGCACAAACCGGATTGACATTCCTGCGAGGTAAAAACACCATTACAGTGGGATTAGAACAGACAGAAAAAACAACAGACAGCCAAGCAGCATCTTATATTATCATAAAAGGGAAAATAGTCGATCCTGCCGGGGAACCCTTGCCCGGAGCCAGTATCTATCAGAAAGGAATCAAAGAGGGATCATCCTCATCCTCAACCACTTCTATAGGTGCATTGACAAACTCGAATGGAGAGTTTGCTTTAAATTGTATGCTGGGTAAATATATATACATCTCTTATATAGGATATACCACACAGGAAATCCTTGCAACACAAGGAAATACGCTTCTACATATTCAACTGAGCGAAGACTCGGAAGTGATGCGCGAAGTTATTGTTACAGCCCTGGGTATAAGGCGCGAGGAGAAGATCTTAGGGTATTCAGCCCAACGGATAGAAGGCATTAATCTCTCATCGGTGAAAGGGCTGGATGTCACAAGTGCATTAACGGGAAAAATAGCCGGATTGTCTATCAAGAACAGTACTGAATTTATAGAAGATCCATCTATCAGTCTCAGGGGTTATGCGCCACTATTAGTAGTCGACGGGGTTCCTTTTTACAATGTAAGATTAAGCGATATACCAGCCGATGATATCGAATCGATCGATATACTGAAAGGTTCGCCACCATCATCATTGTATGGCTATAAGGGAGGGAACGGAACAATTATGGTTACTACAAAGAAAGCCTCGGAAGAAGGGCTTAGTGTAAAGGTAAACAGCAGCACCATGTTCCATGCCGGATATCTCAAGATGCCTGAAGTACAACACAGTTACAGTGCAGGTTCGCAAGGGAAATATATAGCCGGAGACTATGTATGGGGCGACAAACTCGACATTGGCCGTACAGCAAAACAATACGATCCGTACAACCACGAGTGGAGTGAGATGCCTCTCGTATCGAAAGGGCGGAACAATCTCGACAACTTCCTGGAAACAGCTATTCTTACCAATAACAATGTAAATATATCGCAAAAGGGAAGGTATGGCGGCGCCAGGATTTCGCTCACCCATATATACAACAAAGGACAGTTCCCGAACTCGAAGTTTAACAGATTCTCTTTTTCAGTATCAGGAAACACAAAATGGAAAGGAATCACGCTCGAAGCTAGCAGTTCATACAACAAGAGCTTTTATCCTAACAATATGGGCACGGGGTATGGTATCGGGGGTTACCTCTACAATACACTTATCTGGACAGGCTCTGATTATGACATACGTGACTACAGGAATTACTGGCGAAAAAAGGATAAAGAACAGAACTGGATGGACGACAACTGGTATGACAATCCTTATTTCCTCGCATATGAACGTACACAGTCTAACCAATACGATATCAGCCGGAATTACTTCGATCTGAGCTTCAATATCATACCGTCTGTCAAAGTATCGATAAGAACGGGATTGGATAATTATATAAACAAATTTGAGAGAAAAGAAGCCATCAGCTCACGGGCTAATAAGAAAGGATATTACTCCACTACATCTAACAGCGGATATAGCCTCAATAATGATGTCTTTATATTCTCGGAACATAAAATAAAAGATTTTACCCTTAATGGATTCCTTGGGGGATCGGTATATCTTCATGATATTAAGCGACAAAGTATTGCCACATTGAATGGATTGAATATCCCGGGTTTTTATTCCATCTACGCTTCTATCGATCCACCTGCAACATCTGTTGACACAGAAAAGCAACAAAACAACAGTATACTGGCTTCACTGGATGTGGGCTGGAAAAACGGAGTATTTCTACAAGTCACCGGCCGTAACGACTGGGTATCCACCATGTCAAAATCGGAGCAATCGTATTTCTACCCTTCTGTTTCGGGTAGTTTCATCGCATCCGAATACATCAACCTGCCCAAGCCAATATCGTTCTGGAAGCTAAGAGCATCGTGGAACCTGACGAAACATCCGCTTGGCTTTTATACTATCAATCAGACGTACAATATACATCGCAATTATTGGGGAAATATGACTGCCACATCATTTCCCAATTCATTGAAAAACACGACCATAAAACCAAAAACATCCAGCGCATACGAATTAGGGACTTCCATTCATTTATTAGATAACAGGCTAAAACTTGATTTCTCCTATTACCGGAAAAAGGAATATAACCTGCAATGGTATGCCGGAATGAGCCATACGAGCGGTTACGAATCGCGTCTGGTAAATAATAAAGAAGAACAGTTGAGCAAAGGCTACGAAGTGGTTGCAAACTATAATGTCATAAGGTCTAAAAACTGGGAATGGGTAACAATGCTTAACTGGTCGTTAGACCGGTATTACTATCATCAGTTAGACCCTGAATTTTCAACAAAAAGATATTGGGTAACACCGGGCAGCAACTGGTATTGGATATCGATGAATGACTGGGAACGTGATCCTGACGGCAATATTATTCATTATAACGGATTGCCTAAAGCCAGCGACTACCCTACCCTCGCCGGATATAGTAACCCTGACTGGACTTGGGGATGGACAAATACGCTGAGGCATAAAAATGTTACATTAAGTTTCTCCCTGGACGGACGTGTTGGCGGAGTGATGTTCAACTCGATGGAAGCACGTTTATGGCAATCGGGACGGCATATCGATTCTGATAACCAATGGCGTTATCAGGAAGTAGTCGAAGGCAAAAAGAATTATGTAGGCACAGGAGTGAAAGTGGTATCGGGTAGCGTTAAGTATGACCTGGACGGCAAAATACTGGAAGATACCCGTGTATTTGCACCTAACGACGAAGAAGTCTCTTATGAATCTTACATGAGACTTTACAATGGAGGAAACAGGTCGAACAACCTTCAGGATAAGACCTTCTTCAAACTACGCGAATTATCACTCAATTACTCATTCCCGAAATTAATATGTGAAAGACTGAAAGTGAAAGAGGCCAATGTAGCATTAATCGGCCAGAACCTCCTGATATGGACAAAAGATTTCAGGTTCTCTGATCCTGATATAGACAGAG
>JAITVH010000047.1 GCA_031285905.1 Prevotella sp. | reverse complement strand
CGCTTCATTACATCACCTCATCCCTCTTTATGCCTCACCAAATCATAACATATATGTTTATGCACGGTGGCATTAGCCATTTGTTCTTCAATATGTTTGCCGTATTTATGTTCGGACGTGTATTGGAAACAGTATGGGGGCCTAAGAAATTCTTTGTGTATTATATAATTACAGGGATAGGAGCTGCAGCACTGCAAATATTAGTTACTTATCTCAGGATCAAAGGAATTGAAGAAAGTTTATCTCCCGATATAGTATCGCAAGTACAGGCCGGAGCTACGAGTGTTATGGCAAATGTAAGTGATCACGAGGCAATACAGAATTTATTTGCACTTATCAATACTCCAATGCTGGGTGCATCAGGCGCTGTTTTTGGAATACTGGTTGCATTTGGGATGTTATTCCCTAATGCGGAACTTATGCTCCTCTTCCCACCGATACCAATCAAAGCAAAGTGGTTTGTTATCGGATATGGTGTTATTGAGCTTTCATTAGGCGTAGTGGATAGAGTCGGAGATAATGTGGCGCACTTTGCCCATCTTGGAGGGCTTATAACAGGTCTTATCATATTGCTTTATTGGCGTAAAAAAGGATTTACTACAAATGGGAATATTTTCGGATAATATAAAACCTATACTTAAGCGAAAAGATGTATTGATACGGCTGATCGTCATCAATGTATGTGTTTTCCTTATATTGATAGCAGTTAACATTACCAAGCTCTTCAATATAGATATCACTGATTTCGTTATCAGTTATATAGCCATACCGGCACAGTTGGAGTTATTGAAGACGCATTTCTGGACGCCATTAACATATATGTTTGTACATGAGAACTTTTTTCATATATTGTTCAATATGTTAATGCTGTATTGGTTCGGACAGATATTTCTTTCATATTTCAACGCTAAAAGTCTTGGTAGTCTGTATATACTCGGGGGATTGGCTGGAGCAGCCCTTTTTGTACTGACATTCAACACAATCCCAATGTTTGTACTAATGAATGGCGCCCCAATGATCGGAGCATCAGCTTCGGTAATGGCAATTATATTTGCGGTTGCATTTTACCGGCCTAATACCGAAATAGGACTGCTTTTTCTGGGACGGATAAAAATCATCTATATAGCTCTGGTTATCTTCGTCCTTGATTTCATCGGACTCACCAGCACCAGTAATCCCGGTGGCCATATAGCCCACATTGGCGGTGCTTTAATGGGATATATATATGCAAAGCAATATCTGAGAGGGAAAGATATTACCCGTTGGATAAACAAAATAATGGATTCTATCGTTAATTTAACGAAACCTAAGTCGAAGAGAAATCCCAAGATGAAGGTTAAATTCAAAAATCAGGCGGACTATGAATATAATCAGCGGAAATATAACGAATCGGAAGAAATAGACCGTATTCTGGACAAGCTCAAGGCTTCAGGCTATAATAGCCTTAGTTCAGCCGAAAAAAAACGATTATTCGATGCCAGTAACAAGTAAGCTCTTAGGAAAGAAGATAGGCAAAGTCATCAAGTATAGTATCTTTGCTACCAATATTATAGCAATTATATTATTGCTGCTATCATTACTGGCATGGTCGGTAGTCCCCTCTAAGGTGACCTTAATCGCTTACTTAGGGTTAATATTCCCTATCCTGCTATTTATCAATATCGCTTATCTCATTCTTTGGACTGTCTTCTTCCGTTGGAAGTATGCTTTAATACAGTTGGTTGTGATTCTTGCCTGCTGGCAGCCTATATCGACTTGCTTCCCTGTGCATATGGAGACCAAAGAAAAAGATATACCCGCAAACAAGATAAAGGTACTCACTTATAATGTAAGGGGGTTCAACTGGCTGACAGGAGAAAAGGCTCAGAATAACCCTATCTTCGAATATGTAACTCAGTGTAATGCCGACATTGTTTGCTTTCAGGAGTTCGCCGTAGCAGCCAAGAAGGGTAAAGGTAGTATCATTTCATTACAGGAGTTGAATGAGATAATGAAAGATTATCCGTACCGCTCTATTATTGAACTGGGGAAACCAAGGAAGACTAAACGATCCTATATCTATGGTATCGCCTGCTATTCAAAATTCCCGATTACGGAATCAATAAAGATACCGATTCAAAGTTCTTACAACGGATCGGTTATACACAAACTGGAAATAGACCGCCGCACCGTCACTCTCGTTGTGAACCATCTGGAATCGAACAGGCTAACTACGGAAGACAAAAAGCTCTATAAAGACTTCTTGAAAACAAGAGACAGGGAATCCTTTGATGAGATGGCCAATACTCTCCAAGACAGACTGGGCGCAGCATACCAAATACGCGAATCACAGGTAAACCTTATCAGAAGTTTTATGAATAAACAAGATGCTAAGGCAACGATCGTCTGCGGAGACTTTAACGATACTCCTATCTCCTACGCTTATCACACGATGAAGGGCGATCTGGTCGATTCATATGCCAATTCGGGGTTTGGACAAGGGATTACCTACCATGAAAACTACTTCTGGGTGAGGATAGACTTTATATTACATTCGCGAGCTTTTGAATCCTATAATTGTACAGTAGATAAGGTCAAGTATTCCGATCACTACCCAGTGTGGACATATCTTGCCTTTAAATAATGCTTCAGGCGCTGGTCGTATTATCGTTTTTCTAACAGGACCACGTTCTCTACATGATGTGTATGAGGAAACATATCTACCGGCTGAACTTTCGTAACTTTATATTTCTCATCCAATAAAGACAGAT
>JAITVH010000015.1 GCA_031285905.1 Prevotella sp. | reverse complement strand
TTTTCCATTTCTTTATATAAACGGTTTGCCTGTTTCTAAGATCTTTTTCTTAGCCTTTTCCCCTTAGCTTAGCGCGCGTCAAAAACGTTAAATTATCCAAATAGTGGAAATATATAAATTTTAGGAGAATATATGCAAAAGATAGATTTGGTAGCTATTGAACTTTTAATAATTAACATTGTTTTATAACATATGAATATGAAAGTTTATTTCTATTTTTAAATAATATTATATAAAATATTGCATCCTAATTCTGTTTTGCAGGACAAACCACTTTCACGGCAGAGTTGGATCACAACATATAAACAACTTAATATCAGATATATATATATATATATATATATATATATATATAGAGAGAGAGAGAGAGAGAGAGAGACTTGCTAATATTTTAGTGATATTTTAGGTAATTTGACTTTAAGCGTTAAACTCGGTCTTTCAGGTTTCCAAGTGATTTGTATAATGAGCTAATCTTACATTTTTCCGTAAGGTTATCCGGTTAATTTTATGTTATTATGGGAGAATTATGTAATTTAAATAATGATTGCTTATTTAAGGAAGAGGAGTGTAATTCTCATATAGAGAGTTATACAATGAATCAACATGATATAATAAATAATATTTCTCTTGATAATCAATTGATTTTTCTTCTGAAGGGAAAGGTCACATTATCCTTTGCGAATCACATCGACACCGAGATCAGCGAAAACACTTTCGTCTATTTACCTGTCGAGCAATACTATCTGATAAAAGCATCGGAAACCTCTACTCTGTTTGTTATACATGTCAAGGAACAAATATCTTTTTGCAATCGCTTAAGTATAGAAGATTTGGCCAGATATATCGAAAGCGAAGATTATGCTTGTACAAACGAGTTATATTCTTTGGAAATAAGCCCGGAAATAAAATCGCACATTAAGTTTATACAGACATGTATCGAGAAAGATATATGTTGCAGTATGTTTTACAAGAATAAAGTAAAAGAATTGCTCTTTTTACTATGCATCTTTTATTCCAGAGAAGAATTGTGTTCCTTCTTTCGTGATGCCTTAAGTCCGGATTCCAAATTTCATTCCGAAGTTATGCGTAACAGCCATAAATGCAAATCTGTAGCGGAATTGGCCCAATTATTAAATTATTCGGTTTCAGGCTTCGAGAAGCATTTCAAACGTACATTTGGTATTTCTCCATACAAATGGATGTTACAGAATAAGGCCGAGAAAGTCTATTGTGAAATACGGCTCAAAAAACGGAATTTTAAAGAGATATGCGATGAATACGGTTTTTCCAGTATTTCTCATTTTACCAATTTTTGCAAAACATTCTTGGGAACAACACCTTCTAATATAAGGAAATACGGTGAGGTTGCGACTGCAAGACCTGAAAAGCAAATATCGCAATCAATAGACAAAGTATACTGATAAATCATCGAACCGATTCATTATATTACAGTTACAAGAGCAAAACTTTTTCATTTTTTTATTTTTCATTCTGGGTTGCTTCGCTCCGTTCGCAATGACGAGGGCAGTAAAACGTTCTCGTCATTGCGAGGATTTATCCGAAGCAATCCAGATTATGAATACGGGTAACAGGGCAGGAGTAATGCTTTTCACTCCATAAGGAGAATATATAAAAAAGAATGGACTAAATATGTAAAAATCAATCCGTTTTAGATCGATACTTTTGTAATGATTATAATGACAATCATTCTTTACAAAAAAACCTGACTGGCATAATTGGCAATAGAACCCAAACTTATACAAGTTAAAATGAATAAAATGAATAAAATGAATAAAATGAATAAAATGAATAATAAGTTTATTATTTGTTTTATTTCGTTATTCATAACAGTCGCCGTTCAGGCACAAGTGACAATCGGTAGTGGAAATCCTCCCGTCAAGGGAGCTGTTCTCGACATAAAAGAAAACGAATCGGCTACCGGTGGGAAAACAAGTACTAAAGGTGTCGTATTTCCACGTGTCAGCCTCGATAGCCTCTCCTCGCTGACCCCTTTGCTAAGTGCGGCGGATGCCTCCGACGCCACGCAAAAGACTACCCACAAGGGGACTATCGTATACAATGTAAACGTATTGCCGGCTAAAAACCTCGTGGAAGGGTTCTATTACTGGGACGCCACCAAGTGGATAAAAATGCTGGGAAGCGTCAATGATGCATGGCTCACGCAGGGAAATGTAGGAACAGACACTACCAAGAATTTTGTAGGAACAGCCGACAACCAGCCTTTGGTATTCAAGGTAAACAAAACTCGCGCGGGATACATCAGCAATATTGATGGATTCACCAACTATACCGCCTTCGGATATAAAGCATTGTCTGCCGGAAATACCGGTGAAGCCAATGTGGCTTTCGGCTATCAGGCATTATTGAACAATACCTCCGGAGCCGGAAATACTGCCATTGGGATGAACGCCCTCGCCGCCAATAAAGGGGGAGGCGACAATACGGCTGTGGGCAACAGGGCGCTGGCTAATTCCACAGGAATCGGTAATACGGCTGTGGGTAGCGCTTCCATGATGGCCAACGGTATGACCGGAAGCGGTAATGTAGGCGTGGGACAAAATGCCCTGCAGTTTGTCACCGGCGGAGGCGACAATACGGCGACAGGTACAAATGCATTGCAGAACACTACCACAGGCGTAGCCAATGCGGCGTTCGGCAACAATGCCTTAGTGAATAATGTATCGGGAAGCACCAATACAGCTGTGGGAACAGGAAGTTTGATCCTGTACGGAAAAAATAGCGCTCCTGCCGGACAAAACAATACGGCTGTGGGTAAAGGCGCGGGTTCCCGACAGACAGCGGGCAGCAACAATATATTTCTCGGTGTGGAGACCCAACTGCCCGATACCATAGGAAGCAACCAAATGAACATCGGAAACACCATATTCGGCACAGGCATGAACGGTACATTGGCAGCTCCGGCAGGAAGAATAGGAATCAGGACAAACAATCCCACACAGCCGTTCCATGTGAATTCTTTGGTAGGCGGTGTGAAAAATCCGATCAGGTTCGAGGGATTACCTGATGTTCCTGCCAATACAGCTACAAATCCATTGAATATTGATGCCAACGGGAATGTTTACCAAAGCAAAACATCTTCTGCCGGAGAAATATTTAGGAATATCATTAGCGAAGGTACAACATATGACAACACCGAGAAGCCTCTCAGACTGGACGCATCAGCTGCAAGTACGGCTCCTAACGGTGCTAAAAATAATATCAATACCATTGCGGGAGGAGGAAACATCGTCACTTCTAATACGACAGTGCCTGCCGGAAACGGTTCTCCTGCCAGAACAACGGATAGGATTCTTTTACCTCCCGGTGTATATCAGGTTACTGTAAGGCTTATAGGAAAGTTTAACGCAGTGGCAAACGATAATGCCGTATTTATTAAGGCTATTGTAAACAACAATGAATATTCGCTCGCCAATCAGGTTACCAGCAGTGCGGACCCTGTCAGTTTTTATTATGCAGATTTCATCAATATAGAAGGAACGGCATCTCAATATCTGGACTTTACGGCGCAGACCGTACAGGGCAGGACGAATACATTCACTATCCAATCAAGCGTTGCTCCTGCTGGTGGTGGAGCTTCAGTAAGAAGTATGGTATTGATACAACGGTTAAGGTAAGTTTGAGGTTATATATCAGGGCATGTCAAAAATCAAATATCAAATATTGATGGTTCGCCCCCGATGAAAGAACGATACACAAGTTTAACTTGAATATATATGTATAAAAAATTGATTCTGATTGTAATTGTCGTGATAATGGTCACGGGTTGTAATCGTCCGGTTACCGGCTCCGGAGTTATCAGCACAGACAGTAAATTGCTGTCGAGCTTGAAAGCGGATGCCGTCGAAACTTTGGTTATAGGTTCCAATTCATTCGTCTTGGATGCCTATTTGTGGACTGACCTCCAGCCGTCCGTTTCCGAAAAAGGGAAACCTATATCATCCATTAACTGGCTGATTGACAAAGATTCTGTCAAAATACCGGATAATATAAACCTGATAAAACAATATGTCGTTTATAAAGATTCTATCTGGATGGTCGATTATACCGACGAAATCCGCCCCGATCAACCGGTATATAGATTGGAAAAAATATCGAGAGACGGGCCTGAATGGGGGCCTGAGGCTTATGTCGATGTTATAGCGCTCATTTACGATTCCAAAGCTCGGAAGAATCATTATATAAAGCATCAGCATGTTCTTATAGAGCAAGTTGATTGATCAGAAATTAATACTTAATAACAATATGAATTATTACAAAACATTCTTTCTAATCGGTGTGTTATGCGTTATGGCTTACAGTTGCGCGGATGCCGGCAAAAAGGCAGCGGAGATGCCTGCGACCGGAGAAAGTGAGATAAAAGCGACGGATAGTTTCCCTATTGCCACTCCGGCAGAGTCTGATACCGTCCGGATCGATGTGCGGGATGGGAAAGGAAGCCTGAAAGTAAAAAAAAGAGCGCAGCAGCATGTTTATCTTGTATTCGATTCGCAAGATTTCAAAAAAATGGAGGCTACACTCTCTTCGGGCGACTCCGGCGCGAACATTCGCTTCGCGCGGATTATAATGCCCGATGGCAAGACAGATGGTCCGTTTGGCGCGACAATATCACGTGAACTTACAGCCAACGGGCGTTACGTACTGGATGTACATGAAAACGAGATGGCAGGAGAACCATGGGGAGGAGATTTCGAGATAATCGTTTCCCTTGACAAATAAATAATATTAATAAAAAAACAGTTAATATGGCACAGATTTATGATTCATTAAAAGCTTTGATAAACCCGGATATGGTTTCTAAAGCAGCTTCATTACTCGAAGAAGATCCGCACAAAGTATCGGGAGCCGTTTCTTCTATCGTTCCCGGTTTGCTGGGAGTTATCTTAAAAAACGGACGCACTCCTCAGTTCGGAAATATATTGGAAGAAGCCGGCAAATTGGACATCGCCTCCAATATCGAAAAAGTCTTTATGGATAAGCCGTCCAAGAAACAGCAAAACATCGGAGACGATTTTCTTCAACATCTTTTGGGCGACAAAGCGGCAAACTTTACAGATTCTATCGCAAAGGAAAGCGGTATATCGAAGGTGGCCACAAACGGCCTTGTGTCGATGATAGCACCTGTTGTGGCAGGCTTTTTGGGACAGAAAATGGTAAAGGAAGGATGGAGCCTTTCCGGCCTTTTCAGCGAATTGAATAAGGAAAAAAGCGGTTTCCTGAATATGATTCCGTCCGGATTGGCAAGCGGTTTGGGATTGACTTCCCTCTTCAACTCGGATATTGCTTCCGGTCTCAAAGTTGATAAAATCAAAAATGAAACCAAAGGCAAATTCCGTTGGTTGATATGGGTAATCTTGTTAGCCGCTCTTTTACTCGCGTTATTCTACATATGGAAATCGTGCAGCAAGCCGGTCGAATCGGCTGTTATTGCCGTCACTGATACTGTCAAAGAAGAAGCTACCGCCGTTGTAGATGAAGTAAAGGAAAAAATTGCCACAGAATTGATATTGCCCGATGGCACAAAACTGAACGCCTATACGGATGGTATCGAAGACCAGATGATCGCGTTCCTCAATTCGGATGAATACAAGAACAGCGATAAAGAACAGCTGAAAGATAAATGGTTCAACTTCGACAACATAGAGTTCAAGCACGGAAGCGGTTCTGTTTTGACAGAAGAATCGTATCCGCAGCTGGACAATATTGTCCGGATACTGAAGTATTATAAAGGAACAAAGGTTAAAATCGGAGGTTACACCGACAAGACCGGTAATGCGGACGTTAATCTGAAAATTTCAGGGGAAAGAGCCAATACAATCAAAGCATACCTTATAAAGGGAGGACTCGACGCTGCCACAATCGGAGCGGAAGGATATGGAGATAAATTCGCCAAATATCCTGCCGATGCACCCGACGCCGACAGAGCACACGACAGGAGGATAGCCTTACGTTTTGTAAAGTAGTATTCAGGTGATTCTTTTCCTGTATGCAGGAATTTACCACATATTCTTCCATATAATGTTGCGGGGTGACATGGTTATAAAGCTCCGCAACATTATATGGGAGAATAAGATATTATATGCTAAAGGTCTGTTTAAATGAATCGGAGAATTATATATATATCGCTGGTTTTTAGTCTGGTTGCATGTAATACAACGAAGCGCATTCCTGACGGCAGCTACCTGCTGGATAGTTTTAGCATAAAGAATGATACAAAAAAACCGGTATCCGATCTGGAAGATTTTGTCAGGCAACAGCCTAATTCAAAGTTCCCTTTGCTCGGCAAAGTTCGTCTGAATATATATAATATGGCAGGACAAGATACATCCAAATGGTTAAACCGGATGATTATGAAACTCGGGCAACCTCCCGTAATATACAGCGACAGGCAAACAGCTATTTCGATGAGCCAACTCAAAAAACAACTGAATAACAAAGGCTATCTGGATGCCATAGTGGACACGATATTGAGGGCAAAGGGCAAAAAAATATCTGTTATCTATAACCTGAAAGGAAATACCCCTTATCGGATTCGCAACTACAGTTATACTCTCAGTGACACGTTGATGGCTCGTATATTAGATCATGCGTCGATAAGGCCTTTACTGAATAAAGGCGATATGTTTGATATGGATAAGATGGAACAGGAACGAACGCAGGTAAGCAACATGATGCGCAATGCGGGCTATTTTGATTTCTCGAAGAAATATCTGTATTTTAAGGCTGATACTACACTCAATTCGCATGAGGTCGATCTGTACATGGATGTTTATCCGGCAAAAGACAATCGTCCTTACAAGCGTTATACCCTGAATGATGTGACCATACTATCGGGAGCAAACGACGAAGGATTTCATAGAGGGGCGGATACCACCGATGTGAAGGGTGTAAAGATCATTCATGGAAAGGATAATTTCCTGCATAATTCGACCATTCTCCGGAACAATTATTTTAAAGAAGGGGAATATTTTTCTGACATAGCCGCAGACAATACTTATACAAGCTACGGTAAGATAAGAGCCATAAAACATATAAACATCGACCTCTTGCCTTCGCCCGAAGACAGCACAAAACTCGATGCGACTATTATATTATTGCCGACAAATATACATCGGTTCAGCGCGGCGATAGACGGCACGAATGCCGCGGGAGACTTCGGCTTTGCGCCGAGTGTTTCGTATCATCATCTGAACCTCTTTAACGGAGGCGAAGAATTTACGGTTAAACTAAAAGGAGCATATGAATTTGTGACAGGAAGCCGGAAAAATTCGGAACTGCTAAACCGGAGCTATTTTGAATATGGTATCGAAAACAGCCTTTCTTTTCCTGCCTTCCTGTTTCCTTGGTTAAAAAGAAAATGGCGTGAGCAACCTTCGGCTACTACCCGAATTTCCATCGGACTGAACAATCAGCACAGACCCGAATACACACGCCGGTTTCTCAACGGAAAACTTTCCTATGGCTGGTATTCCACTTCCGGAAAATTCCGCCACGAACTGGATCTGATCGATATAAACTACGTTACTATGCCATGGATGTCGGATTGGTTTGAAGAACATATTTATGATACCGACAACTCATTATTATGGGCAAGCTACCTCGACAAATTAATATCGGTTATGGCTTACTCATTTACATGGACCAATCGTCAGAAGCAATCGCCTTTACGTCCTACGTTTACTTTTCGGGCATCGCTTGAAACGGCGGGAACTCTTCCCCGGTTAATTACTTCGATGGGTAAGGCAAGGAAAAATGAGTATGGACAGAAACTAATTATGGGTGTCGATTACGCGGAATATGTGAAAGGAAATATCGATTACAGCAAAACGTTTTATTTTTCAAGAAAACACTCGCTGGCTTTC
This sequence comes from Prevotella sp., assembly GCA_031285905.1. GTDB lineage: Bacteria > Bacteroidota > Bacteroidia > Bacteroidales > Dysgonomonadaceae > Dysgonomonas. The sequence continues at coordinate 6,479 of JAITVH010000015.1, read as the reverse complement.
CACGCCGTATTAGGGCTGGCTTATCCATATGGCAACTCTTATTATATTCCCTTTGAAAAACAATTTTTCGCAGGGGGAAGCAATAGTATCAGGGGCTGGAGTACCCGTACCCTGGGGCCGGGCGCGTACCAATCGGAGTATAATGGCAACAAAATCGATTACTTGGGACATTTGGGTGACATGAAGTTGGAGTTCAGTATCGAAAACAGGATAAAAGCAGGTAAGTACCTTGAGTTTGCCCAATTTATCGATGCCGGAAATATATGGACTTTGAAGGATTATGAAGATCAGCCCGGCGGACTGTTCAAATTTAACAGTTTTTATAAGGAAATTGCCATCGCTTATGGAGTCGGAGTCCGGTTTGATCTGGAGTTTCTTTTATTGCGTTTCGATTGGGGTGCGAAAGCTTATGACCCGGGAAGAGACCGGTCGAAGCGTTTCGTACTCTTCAAACCTGCGTTCAATCGTATGGCCTTGCATTTTGGCATAGGCTACCCGTTCTGATTATAGATATATAGATTATAGTAACATTAAAAATTGAAAAAAAGATGAAAACATTATTTATTATTGTAGCAGTTGTCGGACTAATGTCCGGCTGCGGAAGTAACACAAAAAATTCACAGGAACAGGTTCCGGCCGGATCCACAGAGGCTGTGGATATGCATAATCCTAAAAATTCACTGGATTATAAAGGAACTTATACCGGTAAAATACCTACTGCCGGAGGAGAAGGCATGCTTGTCACCATCGAGTTGGGAGATAACACTTTTGTAAGGACAATTGAATATGTGGGCAAAAAAGAAGCTCCTTTCGTGGAAAAAGGCAGCTATACATGGAATGCCGATGGCAACACAGTTATCCTTGATGCAGATAAAGATTCTCCCAATCAATATTTTGTGGAAAATGGCATACTTACCCAGCTGGATATGAGCGGTAACAAGATTGCCGGAGAGCTGGCCGATATGTATATATTAAAGAAAAAGTAATATCTATACATATTGTAATCAAGAGAACCTCCTGCAAAAACAGGAGGTTCTCTTGATTTATTACCTGATACGGAGAGAAATTGAGAGTAGAACCTACGTCTGTTGTATTTGTCACTGATAGCATATATATAGTGCGAATCAGGAGTCAAAAGAGTTAAAGTAGAAGTGCGAGTATCTCTACTTAACTGCCAAGTTATGAAGCAACTGATAACTACCTGAATACTTCAATTACTGATTGGTACAAATAATCCGGTACAAATAAAATAGTAGCCGCCAAAAGTGAAAGTACAACAGAACCAGCCAATGATATATTGCAGGTAATTAAAGATTACACCTGTATTCTTTTTTAATACCATGATCTGAAAACCATTTTTGTATTATGGCGATATCTTCCGGTTCAAGATATTTGTTCAATACTTTATTCATCAGATTTCTATCAGATATATCATATTGCATGCTCAAAGATATGAATATTAACCGTCCTTGAAAAGAAATCCTTGATTTAGATCAAGAGTATTCTTATTAAGACTTCGTATTTTTGTACCATTTATGTAGATTATATTTAGCACTCATATGAAAAATATAGCTTTTATTACATCTTTAGTTTTATCCGCAATATTTATTTGCGTGGGCTGCGATAAAGAAGATGACTATCCGTTCAGAATAAGCGGATTGACAATCGACAACTACCCGAGTATGGACGGCTCAACATCGACCGAGCCTTTGAATACGCTGATTGCCTGCAAGTTATTAGGTTGGCGTTATCAGTGGACACCCGACATGACAGGGAATGGCATTTGGAGGTTGGAACCCAACAGAGAGGATGTGGCGGACAATTTTTTTGGCAAACGGGTAAAATCGTCTCAGACACATCAGTCGATTATCAATTTAATAGACAACCAAACCGATATTATTCTTTCAGCAAGAAAGATGTCGGCGGATGAAAAATCTTATGCCGAAAAAAAAGGTATTTCACTGACCGAAACGCCTATTGCTTGGGATGCGCTTGATTTTCTCATTAATAAACAGAATACCGTTAATTATCTGACTGTTAAACAAATTCAGGATATTTACAAAGGAAAGATTACGAATTGGAAAGAACTCGGTGGCGCCGACGAAGCAATCAAACCGTTTATCAGAAATGCAAATTCGGGTAGCCAAGAGATGATGAAAGAAATAGTGATGGATAATGCCGATATGCCGGATTGGGAACTTGGATATACGGATGAAAACACTCTTCCGTCAATGGCCAGTGTTTATTCCGAATTAGCCGAGCATCCATCCGGAATATGTTTTACACCGCATTATTACAAGGAATATATTATTCGCAACGCGGTTGGAGCCGAATATGTAAAAAGCATTGCGATCAATGGAATTTCTCCCGGTGCAAATTCTATAAAAAGCAAGACTTATCCGTTTGTCTCCGATGTTTATATTTCCATCCGCTCCGACTTGGACAAGTCATCCATGGCATATAAAATATATGAATTGATGCAGGCGGAAGCAGGCAAACAAATCATTGGGGAAAGTGGATATATATTTAATCGAAAATAAAACTATCCGGAGAGTAGTTGCTGTACAAACAAAGTTTAATTATATAGTATACTCTATTTATTTATGAAAGCAATCAACCTGTTTCCAGTCTCTGTTTTGAGCATTCTCTTGTTATTGAGTTGCAATAACAACGATGACAATTACTTGGACAAAGAAGACTTGCCTTTGCTGACAAAGTCTTTTATTGATCGATATTTACCCAATCATAAAATACTGAAAATCGAAGACCTGAACCCGCAAGGTAAAGAATTGGACAAATATAAAGTGACTTTCTCTGACGACTTGACAATTGTATTCAATGAGCTTGGGTATTGGTGGAGGACAGAAAGCTGTACTAAACTTCCCGAATCCTTATTTGAAGCTATACCTGCGGATGAGTTCAATGCCCTTAAAGAAAAATATCCTGATTTGGAGATAAAGGCTATTTATAATGATGTCAGTTTTACGACCGAAGAACTCTATAAGGATGTGCCTTTTCTCTGTAGATTGAAACTTACGGACGATACGGATGTTTTCTTGTATCCCGTAGGAGGAAATAAAGTAACTGTAGGAATTAATCTCAATGAGCAAGAAGACAAAATCCCTCTGAATGTAAAGGAATTTGTAAACCAGTATTATAAAGGTAAAAAGATAGACCTGTTACTGCATGCCGAGGAACACTCCGGTCAGGAAGTCTATAAAATCTATTTATCGGAACCAGAAAACACATTAAACAAAGAATCTGCGAAGCCTGAAAAGTTCAAAGGATTGGTTGTGCTGGACAAGAATGGAGAATGGCTACGGCTTTCTCATCCCGACAGGGAATATCCGATACCGGAAGAGCTATATGAAACATTGACCGCTTACGCCAAAGCCTATATCGCTGAACACTATTCGGATAATACGGTTTACGAAATTATCAGACAGGAAGGATGGTACGACATACGAATAGATAAATGGAAATATTTATCCGTTTCCTACGAAAAAGCCCCAATGTTCCGTTTGGACGTTATCCAGAAATTTGTCTGGAAACATTTCAATTCGGAATATCTCAATCAGCGTTTTACCATTGAAAGCCATATTCAGGATAAGGTAAAACGATATTATACAACAATAGAAATATATGATCCGGCACAACAAACTATATGTATCGGCATGGAATCATTCATAGACGGTGAATGGCTGGTATTGGAAACCAGGAATACCAGTATCCCCGAGTCGGTATTCGACACTTTGCCTGCGGGTATAAAAACTTGGTTGAAGGATAATAGTGTCTTGGCAATTGTAAACAAAATAACAAAGACCGATGATGGGAATTATATTATCATAGGTTTTAGAAATAATACAGCGATAAAATTTGACAAAAACGGAAATCAGGTTAATTAAAATCAAACTAAGATGAATAAATACTTTTTTACATTAGTCATATTAGTAGTGTCATTATCGTTTACTGCCTGTTCGGATGATGACAAGAATGAAGATAAGGTTATTCCGACTTCTGAATTTGTGTTGGGTAGCCCGTATCGCTGGGACCTGCCAAATAAAAATGAGGACGTGTTCCTTATAGTAAATAGCGAATCGGAAATGTACCGATATATAGAATCGGAGAATGAGACGAAGATTGCCGCCAATACGCCCGACTTTGGTAAATATACGTTGCTGGTGAGGAATGTCAGGACTACAAGAGGTATATCCGGGATTAAGAAGGAACTGATAAGGCATAGTGAAGTGGATCATACATTTATAATTTGTGCTTTTACAAATGAAACGACAGTTGCCGAAAATCGTGTTGTGGCCGTAACAGTCCCTAAATTAGCAACTAATGTGCAGATAGGGCAAATAATAATGATTAAGCCTTCTGGGAATGATTTTACTTTAATATCCTGCAATAAGGTTGGCTCAGATTTTAAATCGCATCCCACACAACTATGAACGAACGAAAATATAACAGCAGCAATAACCAATATGAACTATTATGAAAATAAGAATTAATTTGATATGATTTTGCGTAATATATTAAACTGTCTTTCAATAATGTCTTTAACACTGGGAAATACAAATGTTATCCCGGCTTTTCCATCTGAATATTCGTAGGTTAGCTACATTTTAAGCTAATCCTGATTCCTGTACATGCATACATGTATTATACCACACAAGCTTCCTATCCGGGTATAGCCAGCGTCTGTTTCTTATGCCAAACAACAATAAAACTAACATAAAATGAATAAAATGAAAACAGCAAACAACATGAAAAAGAAGGCAACACTATTTTGCCTGATTTGCTTTTTCACCTGTGCCGTGCACGCGCAGGTAACAATCGGTTCAGGTGAAGCGCCTAATGCGGATGCTTTATTGGATCTTACAGAAAACCGTGCGGGAACATCAACTAAAGGGCTGCTCTTGCCTCGTGTGTCGCTTTCCTCAACAGCGCTGACCAGCCCATTATCCGCGCATGTCGCGGGTATGACCGTTTATAATACTGCTACAACAGGTGATGTGACGCCCGGATATTATTATAACGACGGGACTAAATGGGTAAAACTCTTCCCGGAAGCGTCATCTGTAACACCTAAGTTTTTTTATATGCCATCTGTTGTCCTGCCTACCGATACGGCTGATTCCTCTTATAATCCGGCAACACAGGAATTTACAATTGATTTATACGCGCTTTACGGAGAGCAATTCGGATTAATTAATCCGGCCTCTTTTATTAAAGGCGCGGGAGCTACAACATTACCTGTGTTAGCAAATAATGCTTTAGAATATTTTATTACCTATTATGATAATACGGTTTTCCAGAATATTACTTTGAGTGATACAGGAGTTTTGAAATATAAACTGTTTCCAAAATTTACTTATTCCGAAAAAACGTTTATGAATGTTGTCTTTAAGGTTAAATGACAACTGTTTGTAAAAAAATAAAGATTAGTAAATTATGAAAATATTTTATATAGCGATATTTTGCCTGTGCGCAATTTCTGCCTATTCGCAAACCACTCGGGCCAAGAATGCTAAGCAGGAAACAAACGGAAGCTATTCTTTCCGTAGCGCCGCAATAAGTGTTCGCAACCACGAGACTAAAGCAGAGGTGTTTACCCGCGCTTTTAATGATACTGTTTTTCTGAAGGAAATGAAAGAATTGCCATTTCCTGTTCAGCCGGTATTTTTGTCGGCATATATACAGTCCGGGATGCTGTCTGCCTGTACTTTATGGAATAATCTCAAAGAATATAATGTAGTAGATGAGGGAAGGTTGCTATTGCCTGCCAAAGAATCTGACGCAGATTTGAATGCGAAATCCGAAGACGATATGTTTTCACCGTCATATTCTCTGTCCCCTCTGTATATCTTGACTATAGAGGACAACACAGCTACTTTTACTTTCCCGGAAATCTACGGTAACAGTCAATATGATTTCACACTGGAGGGTACATTCACTATTACTTTAGTCAGGGACGAACCTTATAAAGACACATTATGACCAAACGAACTATTTATATATTCTCCTGTTTATGTATAAGTTTACTCTTATCTCTACAAACCGGAGCACAGACTTGTAATACTAATTTCATAGTGAACACTAAGATCAAAAATTCCACTTGTCTGTCCAATGGAGAAATTACAGTAATGCTGGGGGGAGATACCACAAATATATTTAATGTGCAATACGGCCTCAGTTCCGAAGGAGGTTTCGCTATCAATCCGCAAAGCGACAATGTGTTGAGGAATATACCTCCCGGAACATATGAATTGACAGTACGCGCTTTCTGTACAGTGGACAGCGAATACAGTACCGTGAAGAGTATTTCCAATCTGGTTGTAGGAGGTACTTACAAAGTACCGGAAGTATCGTTCGACTCTGATAATTCCCGAAAATCATATCAAGAATGCGGTACCGGTATTATTGCCCTGAATGTTACCAATGGCAACTGGGCTTATACATTTACTATTACTTCGGCG
>JAITVH010000168.1 GCA_031285905.1 Prevotella sp. | reverse complement strand
AAAGAAAGTGAGTTATAAACGGACAAAACAAGTTATGACAAAGCAAGAATTAGTTGAAAATATAAGAAAGAAAAAGTCTTTCCTCTGTGTGGGATTAGATACTGATATCAATAAAATTCCATCCGTAATGCTGGATGAAGAAGATCCTATCTACGCCTTCAATACAGCTATAGTGGATGCTACAGCAAAGTATTGTGTGGCATACAAACCTAATACTGCTTTTTATGAGAGTATGGGTGTGAAAGGCATGATATCATTGGAGAAAACAATAGAATATATTCGTGGAAGATACCCTGATCAGTTTATCATACTGGATGCTAAGCGCGGAGATATCGGCAATACTTCGGAAATGTATGCTGCTTCGGCGTTTCAGCATCTGAAAGCAAGCGCTATAACTGTAGCTCCATATATGGGAGAGGATAGTGTGAAGCCGTTTCTCAAGTATCCGAAGAAGTGGATTATATTATTAGCTCTGACATCAAATAAAGGCTCACAGGACTTCCAAATGACAGAAGATGAAAACGGAGAACGCTTATTCGAGAAAGTCTTGAAGAAATCTCAGGAATGGGCTACTGATGAGCAAATGATGTATGTAGTAGGAGCCACACAAGGAGAAATGTTTGCCGATATCCGTAAATATGCACCTAACCATTTCTTATTAGTACCAGGTGTAGGAGCACAGGGCGGTAACCTGGAAGAGGTGGTGAGATATGGTATGAACTCTGAGTGTGGATTGCTTGTCAATTCATCAAGAGGGATTATCTATGCTGACAACAGTCAGGATTTTGCCTTTGCTGCCGGGGCTGAAGCCAAAAAGCTGCAACAGGAGATGGCTAAGTATCTGGAAAAGATAATGTAATATATATTATTATATATCAAATGATTAAGGGTTGGTGTCAGGGATGCCAGCCTTTTTGTTTTTAGCTATAATAAATAGTCCTAAAGCAGTGAGTAACCCATTGAATAGCAATATTTCATATCCCACCTGGTAATCATATGCTTTCAGTAAGGCATATTCTAATGCATAGCTCAAAATCGGGGCTAATATACATATCACAGGTACAAATTTATCCCTTACATTTACTTTGGTAAATAACCCGAAAAAGAATAAGCCTAACAGTGGACCGTAGGTGTAGGAAGCTACCTTATATATCGTGTCCAGTATATTCTCCTGATGGATTGAGTTGATTATTAGTATAACAAGCAGAAAAGCAACGCTAACTCCTACATGTACTTTCTTCCTGGTTTTATTGGCCTTTTTTGCATCTTCCCTTTTTATATTCAACAGATCGACGCAAACAGAAGTGGTAAGGGCTGTCAGTGCAGAGTCAGCACTAGAGAACGCAGCGGCGATAATACCTATCGTGAAGAATATCAGCACAGGTAATCCCAAATAATCAGTTGCCAGCATAGGTAATATCTGATCTGACTTTTCAGGTAATGTGATGCCAAATTGAGAGGCGAAAAGTAATAGCAAGATACCTAAAGACAGGAAGATCAGATTTATAGGAGCAAAAGCAAAGCCATATGTTACCATGTTCTTCTGGGCGTCTTTCAGATTGCGGCAAGTCAGATTTTTCTGCATCATATCCTGATCGAGCCCTGTCATAACGATAGTGATAAATATCCCGCTTAGAAATTGCTTAAAGAAGTTTTGTCTCGAACCCCAGTCGTCAAAGACAAAGATTCGGGAATGTTCGCTATTTGCGATGGCATTTACAGCTTCAGGCAGATTCATATCCATCTTAGAAGCTACTTGCCATATAATCAGTATTGCTCCGAGTATCAGACAGGATGTTTGCAATGTATCTGTCCATATAATTGCCTTTATCCCGCTACGGAACGTATATCCCCAGATAAGGAGTATGATGCCTGTTACAGTAGCCCAGAAAGGAATGTCCCAATGACTGAATACAAGTGCCTGCAAGATCATGGCTACCAGGTAGAGTCTGGCGGCTGCACCGATAATCTTCGACAGGATAAAAAAAGATGCCCCTGTCTTATAGGAATAAAAACCGAAACGTTGCTCGAGATAACCATATATGGTAGTCAGGTTTAGCCGGTAATATAGCGGAAGCAGGACATAGGCAATAATGAAGTATCCACATACAAAACCAAATACCATCTGCATATATGTCATATCGAATCCTCGTACCATTCCGGGAACGGAGACGAAGGTTACCCCGGAAATAGAGGTACCTACCATTGCAATTGCTACCAGATACCAAGGGGACTGTCTATTGCCCAGGAAGAAAGCATCATTATCATTACTTTTTTTACTGACAATATGAGATATGATAAATAGTAATGTGAAATATAAAGCGATGATAATTAATATGTAAACTCCCATGGGTTATTTTTTTTTATACAGATTTTGTTCTTTATTGGAATATATAGGTTTTCTTCTAACTGTTTTGTCCCTTACAGCATCGATTATCACATAATCATATCCGCTAATAGTATCAGCAGAGACATCTTCTTTTGTCCAGTATATATCTTTGTAAACTACATTTTTCAGGTCGCAGTCGTTAACCAGCATTTCGAATCTGTGATTGTAGCATCCAAAGCCACTTACTACATAATATGTTTTGTCTTTTTCTATGATTCTTTTATTTATATCGTGGTAATGGGTATTGAATGATTCATATTCGCCAATATGCCGGTAGAAGTTTATAAAACATGCTATTTGTATAATAAACAGACCGATAGTCAGCCAAGTTTTTGGAATCTTGTTTATAAGGCTTCCGTAAGATATCCCCACCAGGAAGGCTATTATAATGGTATAATAGGCAAACGTTCGGGGAAAGGGTATTACAGAATGTAAAAGTAATAAACAAACAGGAGATAATCCAAAAACAGCCCATAATATCAATTTCGGTTTATCCTTATTCCAGCATGTGTAAATAAAAGCTGACAATATAATGATTCCGGAGATTATAGCCGGTATTCCAACTATCTCTTGAATTGTCTGGCTAAAGAAGGTCGGTAATTTCAGCAATACTTCTTTTCTGTCAATAGGAACCACCCAGCCATTGGCTGTCAAAGCTCCTATTCCATGACGTATCATAATAGGTATATATAGTGAGAAAGTGGCTATACCGGTTAAGAGGTTGAATAATACCTGTTGCTTTATCTTTTTGTAATTATAAATCAAGATAAGGAAGTTTAGTGTAAAGAAAGGATATAAGAACGATGGTATTGTATACATCCCCAGAACTCCGGCAATGGAGAAAAATGCCCAGTCTTTATTTTTACTGTCGTTCTTCATAATATTGAAAGCAGCATACAGGCAAATGACAAAAAAGAGCGTGGTGAGGCTATATCCTCTGGACATGTAGCTGTAATATACAGACATGAACATCATAGATGATATGGCGACAACGAAGAGGGATACTTTTTCAGAGAAGTATTTCTTTACAAAAGAATACAAGATTACCCAGGTAAGGAAAGTAGATAAGATGGCGGATACTCTGATGCAGAATAAAGTATTAAAGAATGGAATGCGTTTTGTTAAATGAGTTATCAATGAATGTAAGACATGATTGTTGGGTTCGTAGTATGATGAATAAGACCAATATAAAGGTTCATTAGTCAGGTAAATATATGTCAATGCTTCATCCAGTGAGATTGGTATTGTGAATGCAAAGAATATGGATGAAATAACAGGAATAACCAGCAAAAGAATTATGTTTTTTGATTTCAGGTCATTAAAGATATTAATAACAGCTCTTTTAGTATAATACAAAAAAGAGGATAGCCATTTTGATAATATATCAACTTTTATGAAAGCTACGACCACAATGATTATTGAGAATATCAGGATTAACTGAAAGAAAAGATAACTTCTGTTTGCGAAAATACTATAGGCATCTTCTATATTTTCGAAATAGTCAAATCTGTTAACAAAAAAATGAAGGACAGTATTATTGAAAGGGAGTAAAAGAGTAATGATTAAAGCTGTCAAAAGAAATAATAAGAGTAGACTGAGAACTGATTTCAAGAATAGGTTCATTTGAAGATTGTGATTGAGTATGCAAAATAGGTTATTATACCCGTAATGCATTTAGACAATACAAGTTTTTAGACTGTTAATTTCTTGTTATCCAAATGCACTACGGGTACGGAGTTAAATTTTCAGATACTTGTCAGAGCCTGTTCTATATCGGCAATAATATCATCCACATTTTCTATTCCTATCGAAAGGCGAATCAAATCGGGTGCAACACCTGCCGCTAAAAGCTGTTCGTCACTCAACTGACGATGGGTATGACTTGCCGGATGCAATACACATGTACGCGCGTCAGCCACATGGGTAACAATAGAAATAAATTTGAGGCTATCCATAAACTTAACGGACTCGTCTCTTCCTCCTTTCAACCCAAATGTCATCACACCGCAAGTTCCTTTCGGCATATATTTTTGAGCCAACTCATAATATTTATTACCTTCCAGTCCCGGATAATGTACCCAGCCTATTTCCGGACGGCTCAACAGATATTCTGCCACTTTCTGAGCATTCTCACAATGGCGTGGAATCCGGAGGTGCAGTGTTTCTAATCCCACATTCAGCAAAAATGCATTTTGTGGTGACTGTGCCGAACCTAAATCCCTCATCAACTGCACTACAGCTTTAGTAAGATAAGCTGCTTTTCCGAATGACTCAGTGTAAGTCAACCCATGATAAGAATCGTCAGGCTGTGTCAATCCGGAGTATTTATCAGGGTATTTACTCCAGTCGAATGTTCCGCCATCTACAATGGCTCCACCAAGGCTTATAGCATGCCCGTCCATATACTTAGTTGTAGAATGAACTACGATATCCGCACCCCATTCCAGCGGACGGAAGTTGATAGGCGTAGGGAAAGTATTATCCACAATCAGAGGCACACCCTCACTTTTAGCTACTCGCGCAAACTTCTCAATATCCAATACATTCATCGCCGGATTCGAGATAGACTCTGCAAACAAAGCTTTTGTATTAGACTTGAAAGCCTTTTTTATTTCTTCTTCAGATGCATCCTGATCGACAAAAGTAAATTCAATTCCAAGTTTCTTTAGAGTAACAGCAAATAAATTGAATGTTCCGCCATAAATAGCCGATGCACTAACGATATGGTCACCTGCTCCTGCTATATTAAATATGGCATAAAACGAAGCAGCTTGTCCCGATGAAGTAAGCATAGCCCCTACTCCACCTTCCAATGCAGCTATCTTTGCCGCTACAGCATCGTTGGTAGGGTTTTGTAGACGAGTATAAAAATAACCAGAAGCTTTCAGGTCGAACAAGTCGGCCATCTGCTCGCTGGTTTCATATTTAAAAGTTGTACTCTGATAGATAGGCAATACACGTGGCTCACCTTTTTTAGGCTGCCATCCGCCCTGCACACATATTGTTTCCAGTTTTTGTTTCTTCTCCATAATTTTATAAATTTTAGCCTCGTAAAGATATTATTTTATCATGGAAAAGCATTTCTTCTTTTTCAAATTCTTTTATAAAACTCATCCTGATAGCTTTTCCCTACCGAAATCATTTTACCACCAATCCTTATTACATTTCTCTCTATGCTATCTATTTTATCTATCGCTACGATAAATGACTTATGCACCCTGATAAAATTAGCAATTGGTAGCAGTTGCATTATTTGCATAAAATTCAACAAAGTCATCACTTTTGCCTGCTTGGTCACTATCTGCAAATAAGCCCCCATCCCTTCTATATATAATATATCTGAGAAATTTATCCGCTCCATCCTGTATTCTGTTTTCACAAACATATAATCTTTCACCACTTTGTCGGAAGAAACAACAATCATTTTATCTATAGCTTTTAGAAACCGCTCGAAAGAATAAGGCTTGAGCAGATAATCGGTCACATTATTATCAAATCCCTGTACCGCATATTGGCTATAAGCCGAAACAATTATAATTTGCGGACGGTAATGTAGAGCTTCCATAAGCTGCAAGCCGGTAAATTGCTCCATCTGTATATCCAGAAAAACCAGATCTACCTTGTGGGAATGGAGATAATTTAAAGCTTCCAATCCATTATTAAAGGACTGCAAAAGATTTAACGAAGGAGTCTGATTGACGAAATCCTCCAACTTTTCTACAGCCAGAGGAGTATCGTCAACTATTATACAATCTATCATTTAATATTAAGTTCAAGATATATACTATATACATTATTTTCTTCTTTTATATCGAGAGTATGTTTGTTAGGATACAAAATTTCGAGACGGCGTTTCACAATATCCAACCCTACTCCACTCGATTTATCTTTTGTTATCAGATGCGCTTTATCTGCTATGTTTTCCGATTTAAAGATAATCTTGTTGTCTGATATATGAAAAGAGAACCTGATAGCATCATCCACGTTCTTATCAGTACAATGCTTAAATGCATTCTCGATAAATGGAATGAATAACATTGGAGGTATTTCTATACCCTTTGTATCGCCATTCACCTGATAATTTACCAGTTTAGAATTAGGGAATTGCATTTTTTGTAAATCCAGATAATTCTCGATATATACTAACTCCTGTTTTAATGATACTTTCTCCACATTGGTATCATATATCATATAACGCATCATATCCGATAATTCTACCAGGGTTGCTGAAGCTTTATCCGGATTGGATTTTATCAGGCTATCGATATTATTTAATGTATTGAACAGAAAATGCGGATTGATCTGGTTCTTCAACAAAGCCAATTCGCTCTGGAGATTTTGTTTCCTTAATTCTTTTTGGATTTTTACTTTGTTAAATCGATCATAAGCAAGATATAACAATAATCCTGTAAGACCATATATTATCGTAGTTGAAATATTGAATAATCCCATATAGATAGAGCCCCCCAGAACAGTTTTCGTAAGTATTGTTACAAGGAAGTAAATCGCTAATAATGATACAAATAAAATAATATTTTTGTTGTAATTGAAATAGTAATAACAAGCATAAAAGACGACGCTGATAGCCAATATAGAAAAAATATAAGATGACCAGACAACTCCCTCTGTCAGGCTTCCGACACTAACATATCTCATCGTGAATGATGTAATTAAAGTTACTATAACGAAGAGTATAGTATAAATGATTGGTAATAATAATGCTGATTTCTTTTTCATCTCAAATTGTTTTAGTTAGACATACCACAAAGATTACTCTTAATATGCCCACCAGAAAATGCGATTAACGAACTGTCTGTTTTTATTAACGAAAATCATATTTTCACGTATAAAGATAATCAGTTATATTTGTTCGTAAATATATTATAGCACATGATTACTTTTCCGAATGCTAAAATAAACCTGGGGCTAAATATCGTTTCCAAAAGACCTGACGGTTATCACAATCTGGAAACAATCTTCTATCCTATTGATATAAAAGATGCCCTCGAAATCATTGTCCGCAAAGAACAGGAGGCTGATACTTTCTTTGAGGCCGGACTAAAAGTAGACTCCGCCCCGGAAAATAACCTTGTAATGAAAGCCCTCAAATTAATGAGGGAACACTATGATTTTCCACCTGTTGAAGTACATCTGCTAAAAAAAATCCCATTCGGGGCAGGCATTGGGGGAGGTTCGGCAGATGCTGCCTTTATGCTGAAAATGATAAATGATAAATTCAACCTTGCTATTACTGATAGTGAGTTGGTAAAATTAGCTGCAAAACTTGGAGCCGATTGCCCTTTCTTTATCTATAATCGTCCTATGTTTGGCTCTGGTATTGGCGAGATTCTGGAAGATATTAATCTATGCCTGAAAGATTATTATTTCGTACTGATAAAACCGAATATCCATGTCTCCACTAAAGATGCTTTTTCGGCGATAACACCTAAGATTCCCCATCTTTCTTTAAAAGAAATAATAGGACGGCCAATAGACCAATGGAAAAATTTAATGGTGAATGACTTTGAGAAAAGCGTATTTACCAAATATCCTGAAATACAGGAGATAAAAGACAAGTTATATAATCTGGGAGCGGTATATGCTTCCATGTCAGGATCAGGCTCTTCTGTTTTTGGAATTTTTAAGGAAGATATTAAAGAAATAGAAAACTTATATCCAGACTACTTTGTTTGGATAGATAAAGGTCTATAGCTTTATATTCGGCTTTTATTATTCGAAAATAAAGTCGTACCTTTGATAGTTATTATCTATAATCCAGAAGGTAGTTTCCCATGAAGAAATTTTTTATGTATTCCATACCAGTTGCAGGTATCTGCATATTAGCATTTTTCCTGCTTTCGAATATCAGTCAGCAAGAAGTCAGTTCAAATACGCCTTATGTACTGGCTATGACAAAATCCGTACCTGTCCCTCATAAAGTTTCATTCGCAGGCGAAGAAGTCGATTTGGATAGATATGATTTGCATGAGCGTTACGACAGGGAGATCAATGGATTTACATATCTCCATTCAACCACTATACTGTTGATAAAAAAAGCTAACCGCTATTTCCCTATAATTGAACCAATATTAAGGGAAAACAATATACCAGACGATTTCAAATATCTGGCCGTTATAGAAAGCAACCTCAACCACCGTGCAGTATCATCGGCTGGAGCTGCTGGCCTATGGCAGTTTATGCCTAAAACGGCTCCTTCATATGGTTTGGAAGTCTCAGCCGAAGTAGATGAACGTTACCATATAGAAAAATCTACCCGGGCTGCCTGTAAATATTTTAGGGAAGCCTACAACAAATATGGCAACTGGGCCAGCGTAGCTTTGTCGTACAATGCTGGACAGGGACGCATAAGTGGCGAACTGGACAAACAGTTAGCAGATGAAGGGCTAGACCTGTGGCTGGTGGATGAAACCACCCGCTATTACTTCCGCATGCTGGCAATGAAGCAAATATTTGAAGAACCGCCCAAATATGGTTTTATATTAACAGAAGACGATCTGTATAAACCTACTGAATTTAAAGAAGTAAAGGTAACAGAATCCATTACAGACCTCGCAGCTTTTGCGAAAGAGCAAGGCATAAATTATGCGCAGTTGAAAGATTTCAATACATGGTTGAGAGACCGTAAACTAACAATATCAGCACGAAGTAAAAGTTCATATACTATCCTGATCCCTACACAAGAATCACTATATTACAGAAAAGGAAGTAAAACAAGAGTGCATAACAGAGCGTGGATCACACACGACTGATAGACGTTGACAAAGGATATTTATATTAATGAAAACAGAGACGCAAGAAACACAGGAGCATAAAGAGAGTATAAACGTGTACGGGGCACGTGTTCACAACCTAAAAAACATTGACGTAGAAATCCCCCGTGATTCACTTGTGGTCATCACAGGACTTAGCGGAAGCGGAAAATCTTCATTAGCCTTTGACACTATCTTTGCCGAAGGGCAACGCCGTTATATCGAAACATTTTCGGCCTATGCCCGCAACTTTTTAGGCGGCATGGAACGTCCTGATGTAGATAAGATAACAGGACTAAGCCCTGTTATCTCCATCGAGCAGAAAACCACGAACCGCAATCCCCGTTCCACTGTTGGAACCACAACCGAGGTGTATGATTTTCTGCGATTACTCTACGCCCGTGCAGGAGAAGCGTATTCTTACCTCACAGGAGAGAAAATGGTAAAATATACCGAAGAGCAGATCCTTGAGCTTATCATGGAAAAGTATATTGGTAAAAAAATATATTTACTGGCACCTCTCGTTCGCAACCGTAAAGGGCATTACAAAGAACTCTTTGAACAAATAAGCAAGAAAGGATACCTAACCGTACGTGTAGACGGAGCTATCCGCGAGATTATTCCCGGTATGCGCCTCGACAGGTATAAAATACACAGCATAGAGGTTGTTATAGATAAACTTGTGGTATCCAACAAATTTGCTGACAATCTTAAGGCCAGTTTGCGCACTGCAATGAAGCAGGGAGACGGACTCATTATGATTCAGGATGTGGAAAATGACGAGACACGCCATTTTAGCCGCCAGTTGATGTGCCCCACAACAGGCTTATCGTATAGCGAACCGGCTCCTCATACATTTTCATTCAATTCCCCATATGGTGCTTGTCCTAAATGCAAAGGATTAGGTATCGTAAACCAAATAGATATAAACAAAATAGTACCAAAGCCGCAATTAAGTATCTATGCCGGAGGTATCGCCCCCCTTGGCAAGTATAAAAATTCGTTATTCTTCTGGCAGATAGAAGCTATATGTGAAAAGCACGGGGTATCTATAAAAACGCCAATCAAGGATATTCCTGAAGAGGCTATGGATGAAATCATGTTCGGTACAGACGAACGCCTGCAAATCAAAAATGAATCACTTGGCACATCCAATTATGTAGTAGCATTTGAAGGAGTTGCCAAATATATAGAAATGCAACAAGACGGAGATTCGTCTGCATCTGCACAAAAATGGGCTGAACAATTCATTAAAACGGATATCTGTCCCGGTTGTAACGGGCAAAGATTAAATAAAGAAGCCCTGCATTATAAAATAAACGAAAAGAACATTGCCGATCTGGCTGAGATGGATATTCAAACCCTGTATGACTGGATACAAGATATGGATGACCATATTTCGGAAAAGCAAAGGTTAATTGCGATCGAAATAAAAAAGGAAATCGCCTCCCGATTATCTTTCCTTCTGGATGTCGGCCTCAATTATCTATCGCTAAACCGCCCCTCTGTAACCTTATCGGGAGGGGAGAGTCAGCGTATAAGACTGGCTACTCAGATAGGTTCGCAATTGGTAAATGTCTTATATATACTGGATGAACCAAGTATAGGGCTACATCAAAGAGATAACGACCGCTTAATTGACTCTTTAAAGAAGTTGAGAGATTCCGGAAACTCTGTGATAGTGGTAGAACATGACAAAGATATCATGATGGATGCTGATTATGTGGTGGATCTAGGCCCTTACGCAGGACGTAAAGGGGGGAATATTGTGTTTTCAGGCACACCACAGGAAATGATGAAAGCTCACACTATGACGGCAGATTATCTGAATGGTAAACTGAAAATCGAAATTCCTAAAAAAAGAAGAAAAGGGAATGGAAAGAAAATAACAATAAAAGGAGCTACAGGCCATAATCTAAAAGATGTTTCCGTTACTTTCCCACTGAACACATTCATCTGCATAACCGGAGTATCAGGTAGCGGTAAGTCCAGCTTAGTCAATGGAACATTACAGCCTATCTTAAGCCAACATTTATACAGATCTTTACAAGATCCACTTCCGTATAAATCTATTGTCGGAATAGAAAATGTAGATAAAGTAATTAGCGTAGACCAATCTCCAATCGGACGTACGCCACGTTCCAACCCGGCAACTTATACAGGTGTATTTTCTGATATTCGGAATTTGTTTGTCAACCTGCCCGAATCAAAGATAAGAGGCTATAAACCTGGACGTTTTTCGTTTAATGTGAAAGGAGGGCGTTGCGAAGTCTGTGGAGGAAACGGCTATAAAACCATTGCTATGAATTTCTTGCCTGATGTGTATGTTGCTTGCGAAGAATGTCACGGAAAAAGATATAACCGAGAAACGTTGGAAGTCCGGTTTAAAGGCAAATCCATTGCCGATGTGCTAAATATGACCATCAATATGGCTGTCGAATTTTTCGAGAATGTACCCAATATCCTTCATAAAATAAAAGTTTTGCAAGAAGTCGGATTAGGTTATATAAAGCTGGGGCAACCATCTACAACTCTGTCTGGAGGCGAATCTCAGCGAATCAAACTTGCTGCAGAATTAGCTCGTATTGATACAGGAAATACAATTTATATCCTTGATGAACCTACTACAGGACTCCATTTCGAAGACATACGCGTCCTTCTGGGCGTATTAAATAAGCTGGTTGATAGAGGAAATACAATCATAGTTATCGAACATAACCAGGACATTATCAAAAGTGCAGACTACATTATAGATATGGGGCCTGATGGAGGACGCGGCGGGGGTACAGTTGTAGCAACAGGAAAGCCAGAAGATGTAATAAAGATAAAAAATAGTTTTACTGCAGAATATCTTAAGAATGAATTGTAAAATTATGTATAAAAATACACTTTTTATAAAAAAAACGCACAACATTAATGTTATTGTGTAAAATTTGCTATCTTTGTTGATACGATTAAAGAAGAGTTTAACGGAAAAAGTGGCGAAAGTCATTTTTATATATTCATAAAAAAGTATTGATGTACACAGAGTTGGTTCCTGAAGTCCTATTCTAGGAACAACTATCAGGCTACGACTGACTCTATTGTGTAGTTTTGTAAAGTTTGTGTTAAGGTTGGAAAGTCTGCGAAGGTGATTTCGCGGACTTTCTATTTAGATATACCCTGTTTGCATAAAAAATGAAGAGCAAAGCAATAAAATATTCCCTCCCTAATTTCCAATAAGAGCTGATACAACTAAACAGAAGCTCTCTAAAATAATGAGGGGACTCTACTACTTTCCTTCCCGGATAATAGTCGAATCCCACACATCAGGTCGTTATATTAAAGTACTATTTTATATATATTAAAAGATTGAGGTTGCGCCTTTGCTGACAATGTATTCGAATCAATGTATGCCTCAGTCTTTTGAGGAACAATAACCGATGGTAAATCGAGCGTATTAATAGCCCTCATATCATCATGCTGCACCATAACGCAATCCCCGACCGTAAAATTAGTCTTTTTATTGAATCCTGCCAATTTGATCTTAATATCTTTTGCTTCTTTTGAAATATTCACAATTTTTATGATAAAACAATTCCTTTCTTTATCATAAACGGCAGAAGAATAAAGGCCATCTTGCCCGGTTATCGCATTCTTATCAATCGATCTAACCAGTTTCATTACGTTTGTTCCTTTATTCTGAGCATACAACTGTTGAATATAATAGTTGGGTGTCTTCACCATATAAAGGTTATCAAACCAAATCATATCCGGATTCCATTGCCATCCATCGACATGGGCAAACAAAGGGGCATAAGTACACATGTGTACAATATCGGCATTTCGTTCCAACCCTGTCATAAATGCAGCCTCGGAAAGGGCTGATAAGAAGTTATTCTGTTTGCCTGTCGAATGATCATGTGAAGCATACTCTCCGGCAAATACGGCAGGCCCTTTCCTGTCATAATTATCATAACGCCCGGCATTAGACAAAAACCAATCCGGGTCTTTATAATAATGCTCGTCTACCAGATCAGCTTTCAAGCGCTTCATTTCAGGCCACAGATAGTCAAACTCTTTCCCATCAGACGAAGGGCCTGAACTTCCTATAATCTTTACCTGCGGATATTTTGCCCTGATAGCTTTCACAAATGGCTCCAGGCGTTCTACATATTCCCTGCCCCACTGTTCGTTCCCTATACCTATATATTTGAGATTGAATGGTTCAGGATGTCCCATTTCTGCACGTAGCTTTCCCCATGTAGAGGTTACAGCACCATTGGCAAATTCTATCAGATCCAAAGCATCCTGAATGTAGGAATCCAGATCTCCAACAGGAATATGGCAATGTTCTCCATTGTTTTGATACTGACAAGCCAGGCCGCAATTGAGGACAGGCAATGGTTCGGCTCCTATATCTTCAGATAAAAGGAAGAATTCATAGAATCCCAAACCATAACTTTGATAATAGTCAGGAAAAAAGCGATGGGTGAACGTATAATGCCATCTGTTTTCATTTACCGGTCTGTTTTCTACAGGGCCAACTGTCTTTTTCCAATCGTAGCGGGTATCAAGATCTGTACCTTCTACGATACATCCTCCTGGAAAACGGAAAACACCCGGATGAATATCAGCAAGGGCTTCCGCCAGATCTTTCCTCAACCCGTTCTCCCTACCTTTATATGTATCGGTTGGGAAGAGTGAAACATGGTCTACAGCAATAGTTCCCTTAGTAGTGAAAAATATCCGGAGCCGACCTTTAGCCTCTGTTACCTTAGCAGGCATTATCATCTCATATTTTCCCCAATCATAAGAGTTAATAGCCAATTCCTGACTCCCAATATTATTGCTTTTGGAATCGATAAACTCAACCCTAATCTTTTGATCTTCTTCGCCACTCACTTTCTTAGCCCAGACAGAGAAGCGGTATGTTGCATCCTTCTTGAATCCTATTCCGCGGAAACCCTCATTTTCTATACCTGTCCACTTATGTGGATGCCCCGAACCCGAAAGTAACAGATAGGTAGGGTTTTGATCGAAAAGAAGATTATCCTTTCTTACTTCTACCTTCCCGAAAGTGTTCCATCCCATCAGACTTTGAGGAAAATCAAAAGAACGATTTTTCACCAATTCGGCATACAGCCCTCCATCTGCTCCAAAGTTGATATCTTCAAAGAATAATCCATACATCGTAGATTGTATAGGCGATCCTATTTTCTTGGTATCAAGTTCAAACTCATAGACTTGCTGAGCAGTTACAGATTGATGTGAAATATATAGTAATATTAGAAACAGTATTTTACAAAAGACATTTTTCATATTTACATGGTATTTAGATTTTAAATTAACTATTTTGCTATATTTTCATCAAATCAAACGAAGACCGACAATAAGTGTGCATGCAACACTTGCAATTTATAAAATAAATTTGTTATTTGTATAATCAATATCTCAAATTTATCATTTTAACTAAAAGGTAACATAAGTAACATTTTTGGCTATTAGCTGATAGCCGTTAGCTCTTAGCTCTTAGCTTTTTTATTTTCTCTCTGTCATCCTGAGTGAAACGAAGGATCTCCCCTATAGAGAAAGATATGTTTCCTTCGTTAGCATGACAATCCCTCCTCGCGGCTTCGCTACTCCCTCTCCCTTTGGAGAGGGCCGGGGTGAGGTAAATTAACTAAAAAGTAACTCTGGCTGGCGCGGACATTTTGTCCGTGTCTTGTATGAGTAAGGCACGAACTATAACTCCGCGCCAACAGGATTTGCACACAATCAAACATCGGGCGAAAGATATTTCGCCCCTACATTCCTACCAGAAAGAGCTAGATTGTCCATTTTAACTAAAAGGTAACATAAGTAACACTTTTCTATCTATTTTTCAAAGAACACTTTTTCGCTTTCAATTTTCCATTTTCAACTTTCAACTGATTCAACCTATAGATAAATTCAAAATAAAAAAATAAAAAGATAAACAAAAACCGTCCTGAACCTTTAAAAATTCAAGACGGCAACTATATCTTTATCAATAATTTAAAACTAGCTTACACCAGTTTCTTTATCAATGTATCCCTATCCCCATATATATAATCTATAATCGGTACCTCTATCATTGTATAAGCCCCCGGTTTTTGTTTCATCGTAGCGCGAGCCGAGGCAACTAATACCTGAGCTGTCAAAGCCGGATTATTGATCTTCATATTGAAATCGAAAAGCTGATTCTGAGTAGTACCTGATACACCTTTACGCACCATATTCACACCATGTCCCATATCTTTCAGATCATCTACACAGTCTACCTGCATCACATGGGTTTCGTCATGAGCAAAATAATCATCGGTTTTAATTGCAGCAGCAACATCTTTAAAATTATATCCGTCTTCTATTTCTATATACACCATACGACGATGAATACTTGTTCCAAGAGGTATAGTCATAGACAGGGCAGCTTTTACGCCTTTAATAGCTTTCACAGCGACTGTATGTCCCATACTCATTCCCGGGCCAAAGTTTGTATAAGTAACCCCTTTAGGAGCCATGAATTCAAGCATGGAGCGCACCATGGAATCAGTTCCCGGATCCCATCCCGCCGAAATAATAGAAACCGTATTGTTTGCTTTAGCCGTTTTATCCAACTCTGAACGGAGATTTACGATTCCTCCATGTATATCATAACTATCTACAGTATTGATACCCAAAGCAAGGCATTCCTTCGCATATTCCTCAACGCTTCGGGTAGGTGTGCAAAGTATGGCCACATCTACATCTTTAAGCTCTTTTACTGATTTTACTACCTGATATTTCTTAATCTCATCAGGACTGTTACCCGGATCACGACGTACGATCCCCGCTACTTCAAAATCGGGTGATGTGAGTAACACATCCAACACATATTGTCCGATATTACCGTATCCGACTATTACTGCTCTAAGTTTTTTCATATGATTTATAGTAAAAAATAAATTGTCTTCATTTATAATTCTGTGGCTTCTTTCATAAAATTATACAACCATTCCAGAGCAACAAAATCTTCTTTTACTATCTCTGCAAAATCGGCTGAATATAATTCTTTCCCTACTGGTTTTGTCTTAGCCACCCATATTCCTTTACGCTGTATCCATTGTTGAAAATACTCAGGAAGATCATTGGGAACCGGGCGTTTGTATTCTTCTCCCTGAACAGTATATCCCCTATCCAAAACCGTTTCTTGAGTAACCCGCTGAAATTCTTCTGCATCGTACGACACTTCATCACGAAAAGCATCCATCACCTTCTTCTTAGGCTGGAAGAGTCCGAGTCCCAGCGTATAGGTATCTGCTCTAAATTCCATGAAATAACCCGGATAATCTTTCCATACATCACCTGTAACCGGAGTTTGAAACGCCACCCACATAAAGTTTTTATAAGGATCTTTATTTTTCGAAAAACGGATATCTCTATATATCCGTGACATAGTCCGGTGTGGACGCAATTCAAACCCATTGTCAATATTATACATCGCAGGTGAAAGCGTTGTCACCAAAGCCTTCAATGGATTTAACAACTCTTTCTCATAAATATGTTTATGTGCATCGAACCACTCTTTATAATTATTTTCCTGCAAGTCTTTGAAGAACTGGAACATCTGTGGAGTAAAACCTTTGAATACTAAATCTTTCATATTATAATTATTGTAGCATTTTTAACAAACGGATATAAAGATAAAAAAATAGCGGCTTTCAACAAACCGCTATCTCCTTTATATTTCATTTCGCTAATTGCTTAATTACTTCCATCACCTGCCCGCCTATCTCTTCGGCTTCCTGCATGGTATGCGCTTCCGAATAGACACGAATAATAGGTTCTGTATTTGATTTACGCAGATGCACCCATTTGTCGGGGAAGTCAATCTTTACACCATCAATATCCATAACATCATATTGGCTGTATTTTTCCTTTACAGTTTTCAATATTGCATCCACATCAATGTTGGGAGTTAACTCAACCTTTTGCTTAGCTATAAAATATTGAGGGTAAGAAGCCCGTATTTTGCTCACTTTTTTCTTCTCGTTAGCCAGATGTGTCAAAAATAATGCTATCCCTACCAAAGCATCACGTCCATAGTGGCTGGCAGGATAAATTATACCTCCATTACCTTCTCCACCTATAACGGCACCCGTTTCTTTCATCTTGGTAGTAACGTTCACCTCTCCTACTGCCGCCGCATTATACTTGCATCCATATTTTTCTGTAATATCACGCAGAGCCCGGCTCGAACTCAAATTGGAAACAGTATTACCCGGTGTATGTTTCAGCACATAATCAGCTACCGCAACCAATGTGTATTCCTCTCCAAACATTTCTCCGTTCTCGCATATGATAGCCAAACGGTCAACATCAGGGTCAACAACAAAGCCAACATCAGAGGATGTAGTCTTCATCATATCCGAAATATCTTTCAGGTGTTCAGATAATGGTTCAGGATTATGAGGAAACTCACCGTTTGGTGTGCAATAAAGTTCATTCACCTTATTTACGCCCAATGCTTTCAGCAACTTAGGCAAAACGATTCCACCAACAGAATTAACACAATCGATAGATACCTCGAAATCAGCCTT
This sequence comes from Prevotella sp., assembly GCA_031285905.1. Classification (GTDB taxonomy): domain Bacteria; phylum Bacteroidota; class Bacteroidia; order Bacteroidales; family Dysgonomonadaceae; genus Dysgonomonas. The sequence continues at coordinate 10,292 of JAITVH010000168.1, read as the reverse complement.
TCTTATTGCATCAATATCAACTAATGCAAGATCAAGTACAGCTTTGATATGTTTATCTGTATAATCTTTCTCTGTTATCCTGCCCAAATGATCTACGTTCGCATAATTAAAGTCTTCGGATTCTGCCAGTCTCAATACAGTCTCTCCTTCTTCAGCGTTTAAGAATTCACCCTTTTCGTTCAGAAGTTTCAATGCATTCCACTGTCTGGGATTATGGCTTGCAGTAAGGATAATACCCCCACAGGCATTTTCCATTGTCACAGCCAATTCTGTAGTAGGAGTAGTGGCCAGGCCAATGTTCACCACATCGAATCCCATTCCCATAAGCGTTCCCACTACCAATTGCTCCATCATTTTACCCGAAATACGGGCATCCCGTCCAACAATAATTGAGTTGGAACCATTTTTCACATTTTCTTTGATAAAAGAGGCATAAGCAGAGACAAACTTTACTGTATCAAGAGGGTTAAGACCCTCTCCTACTCTGCCACCAATCGTACCTCTGATTCCCGAAATAGATTTGATTAAGGCCATTATTATTTTGTTAAATTAAGTGTTTCTGTATTTTAATCCTCTTGCGGTTTATCAATGACAAACGAATATTGCAACCTACTGTAATATATAGGCTTGTATGCTGATTGCTGTGCAGTAGCGCCATTTTCGAAAGGGATTAACAGTTTTATCTCGGCTTTATTTCCAAGACCATAGTCTAAAGGAACTACACATCCCTGGGAAAGAATATAATAAGCAGCAGTATAGTAATCACTGCTTGTATATGTTGAAGCCACTCCATAACGGAATGTCGTAGGAGAAGCATTTAGCCAATTTGGATCAGACTCCACCTCGTTTGTCAACAGATTGTATATCGTATCATATCTCAAATAGATCTCAGTTCGCTTTTCTTTTGATGGTCTCTCATCGTTACCTGGATCAATCACATGAAAATACACACCGGTAGTAGGTTCTTTGAAGAATTCATTTTCGGCAAAGATACCGTCTTTAGGATATTCATATATAAGTTTTATATCATTCAGATCAAAAAAACGGTTTATAGCCTTTTCTTCTTTTTTCAGTTTTTCCGTATAAGTCTCTCCACCGCAAGATGATAACAACAATGCTGATGTGACTAAACCGATTAGAATATAAATACTGTGTTTCATTTATTCTCTTATTATTTTAATTTTTTCTTATCATTTTTTCTCAACAAATCACCATATTCAGGTAAAGCCTTTTCAAATATAGCTATGGCTTCCTCCATTGTCCCGTAAAACTCACCTCCAGCCGCATTCAGATGGCCTCCTCCATTGTAACATCGTCCGGCGAATTCGTTACTTGGGAAATCCCCCTGAGAACGAAACGAAATTTTTATGAAATCATTGTCCTCCCGAATAAAAATTGAGAAAATAATTCCTTTAATGTTCAACGGAATGTTGGCAAACCCCTCGGTATCGCCTTTTTTCATTTTATATCGTTGTTGCTCTTCATTCGTTAACCATATCAAAGCCGAATTATACTCAGGATATATTTTCATCTTCTCAGACAAGGTATATCCCAGCAAACGGTAACGGTCTACCGAATAATTGTGATACACATTAGAGTAAATCTGGTCTTTATCTATTCCTTTTTTCAACAACTCACCTATAATGTAATATATTTCGGCGTTATTGGAATTATATGTAAAAGCTCCTGTGTCAGTCATCATCCCTGCATATATGGCAGTTGCACTCTCATAACTCATTATCTCGAAATCCCCCATCCGGCATATCAGCCTGAATACAAGTTCGCTGGTCGATGAAATTTGCGGATAAGATATTGTCACATCGCAAAAATCAGATGGATCAGGATGATGGTCTATCAACACTTTCTTTCCCCCAGCCTGCTCAATATACGGTGCTAAATGATGAGACCGCTTAGGTATATTGAAATCCAGGCAGAATATTAATTCTGCTTCAGCTATTAGTTTCTGTGCATATTCGGGATATTTTTCATAATCAAATATTTCTTTTGCACCGGGTATCCAGCGCAAGAAGTCAGGGAATGAATTAGGTATAATAATATTGACATCGTTACCCGAATCTTTCAAATAATGGTATAATCCCAAGGATGAACCTATGGCATCTCCATCGGGCGATACATGGGTAACAATCACAATCTTATCATATTTATTCAGAAGTTCTTCAACTTCTGTAATCTTCTGGCTCGCTATTATCTTCGATATCATTAACTTATCTATCTTATATTAATCCTGCGTTATGCAGGCACAAAAATACTAAAAATTCATACTAAATGCACCATCAAAAACTACATCATGACAAGGAATGTTCAGTTTTTTACATTCTTTAGTTAATTTCCTGCGAGTATCGGCTGATAATGAAGATTCTAGTACAACATTTTTTATGGAAAATATTTGGTTCAGATTGTTTAAAGAAAAAGCATTATCTTTTACTAATACAAGAAAATCAACTACAAGCTTCTCTTTCACTTCTTTTCTCTCAAATAGATTTGTACTCAATATCAATACAGTCCGACCATTATATTTGATAAACCGGTAACCCTTATCCAAATCCTCTGAACTCATTGTGTATTCCTTGCTTTCAGTATTCCATTGAATATCTGTCATTCCTCTTCTATTATATACTGTAAGTTGATCAGGTTTCAGCATTAAAGCATCAACGGTATGAAGTAATATTAGAAAAAACACAGAAGCCAATCCAATAATAAGGGCTTTTGATTTTCTATAAATTAAGAATAATAACAAACTGATTATAAACAAAAATATCAAACCTAAATCCAATAATGATATTTTTATATCATTAATTAAAGCATAGGGTAACCTCTCGAAAAAATGAATAATGGAAACCAGCAATTGGGTTAATTTTTGAACGATTTCTACAGGCAGATAATAGAAATAATAGCTAAAATCCGGTAACAATGTACTTAGCCCCTTTGCCAATAAAACGCCTCCCATTGCATATATGATCAGGGATACCAAAGGCACAACCAGAATATTTGTTATAAAAAAATAAGTAGGGAATGTGCCAAAATAATAAAGACATAGAGGAAAAGTACCCAATTGGGCGACCAATGATAATGTAAATAGCTGCCATATTTTCTTTCCATATTTATTTTCTGTCTTCAGCAAAGCGGAGGCCTTTGGTTGTAAATACAATATGGAGAGGACAGACATAAAACTTAATTGAAAGCCTACATCGAAAAGAGAAAACGGATTGTAAAGCAGCATGAAAAATGCCGTAATAAATAATGCATGAAGCGAATAGCTTTTCCGTCCGAATACCTCGCCTATACAAAAAACAGTCAACATAATGCTTGCCCTTACCACCGATATAGGAAGCCCCGTTAAAAACGTATATGCCCATAACAGTGATATGACAAGTAAGGGTTTTATGAAATAATATTTCGAGCCTCTGCGAATGAAGCTCAGTATAAAACTGATCATCAAATAGATTACGCCTACGTGAAGCCCACTCAGTGAAAGGACATGAACAGTACCTGTCGTTCTGAAACTTTGTGTTAGATCATCTGTCAATGCTTCTTTATATCCAAGCGTCAATGCAGATAATATAGCATATTCATCTTCTTCAAAACCTAATGATTGATAGAAATCCAATATATACTGCCTGCAACGTAAAGCTGTATAACGAAATGATTCCGATATTTCCCCTGTATATTGATAATCTCGTGCTGATAAATAAACGGAACCAACAAAACCCTGATTATACATATAACGCACATAATCAAAATCGTCAGGATTACCCATATTCCTGAACGGCTGGATTTCTCCATAAAAAAGAAATTCTTCTCCGGGACTTATTCTTCTGTTATCCAAAGAATCCCGTTGAATATAGCAGACTATTTGTTTATCTTTTTCGGGAAGATAAACCTTATATGCAGTCGTTTTCGACTTCTCCTGATGGGTATCTGTAACCACTCCCTTTACAATCTCTTTCTTATCTGAGAATTCGTATGCCGACTTGTCCTGCCTTACGGTTGTCGATATAATTCCTACACCAATAATAAAGAGACACACACCCACTCCGAATAACCATCTCCATTTGAATTGCCTATCCTCAGGGATTAGATATGAAATGAGCATAGCCAATATTCCGACAAGAATAAAAGCTATGCTCCAATTATATATTTTCAGAAAATACTGAATCAGTATTCCTACTAAAAGGGAGAGAAGAAAAAACAAAAAAGGCATTTTCAAGAATGGATTCTTCATTCTCCCTTAAAATTTCAATTTTTATTTAAATGATACTCTTCAATTTATGTATCATCTCTGCAGGGTTTTTATCTGAAAAAATAGTATTCCCTGCCACCAATACATCAGCTCCGGCATCAACCAACCGTTTTCCAGTTTCCAAAGTCACCCCTCCGTCAACCTCGATCAATGTATTCAGGTTACGTTTCAATATCATCTCTTTCAGACGGCTTACTTTGGTTAATGAATGCTCTATAAACTTTTGTCCTCCAAACCCGGGATTGACTGTCATAAGCAAAACCATATCCACATCCTGAAGAATATCTTCTAATAGGGATACCGGTGTATGAGGATTCAATGTCACACCGGCTTTCATTTCAGCATCCTTTATAGCATGAACTACCCGGTGTAAATGAGTACAGGCTTCGTAATGCACATTCATCATATATGCTCCGGCATCTTTTACCTGAGAAATATATTTATCGGGATTTACGATCATCAGATGTACATCCAATGGCTTTTTAGCCAAAACGCTTATTTGCTTGATTATCGGAAACCCGAATGAAATATTAGGGACAAAACTACCATCCATCACATCGCAATGAAACCAGTCGGCTTCACTGTTATTGATCATTTCTATATCTGCCTGCAAATTAAGAAAGTCAGCAGACAAAAGAGATGGCGCTATCTTATGTGGCATCTTTTGTTTGTTTATAGAGTTATAAATAATAATGTAAAAATAGAGAAAAAGCCTTATATAAACAAAAAGGTACAATACATATTAATGTTTGTACCTTTTGTCTTCTCTTCTTCCCTGATCAGTTTGTGCACAACCCTGAAATTTCTTTAGGCAATGATTTTTCTACATGATAAACACGTGCAAACTGTTTCAAAAAATCCAATGTCTTTTCAGAAGGTGCGACAACCTCCTTTTCCTTCCTCTGTTTTACCTGAGTAATCATTTTTTTCATAGGCGATTTCCTTTAATTTACTAACTATATATGGAACGCCTATTAAAAGTGCTTATTGTATAAGCATATATTTTTAACATTTCAGAGAATCAGCTCATTCTGTTCTTATAATCTTCGTAATCGAACCGGCGATATATTTCCAACTGGTTATACTTGTTCCATAAAGCAATTGCAGGATGTGGAATGCCATTGAACATTGTTGTTTTTACAATCGTATAATGAATCATATCTTCAAAAATAATCCTGTCGCCCACTGTGAGCGGTTCGTCAAAAGACCACTCGCCTACAAAATCGCCACTGAGGCAACTATTTCCTCCCATGCGGTAAGTAGGACGTCCTTCAACAGGTTCATGATATGCCCCTCTGATACGTGGTTTATAAGGCATTTCGAGGCAATCGGGCATATGACAAGCAAACGACACATCCAGAATTACTGTTTTTATCCCGTTATTCTCCACAATATCGACTACAGAAGAAACCAACACCCCTGTATCCCATACAAAAGCGCTCCCCGGTTCCAATATAAGCTCCAGGTTAGGATACTTAGCTTTAAACGATTTCAGCAGGTTTATCAGATGCTCTACATCATATCCTTTACGGGTCATTAAGTGCCCTCCTCCCATATTCAGCCATTTGACCTGAGGCAACAGATCACCAAACTTTTCTTCTATGTGTTGCAACGTTTTTTCCAGATCGAATGAAGTAGACTCGCACAATGTATGAAAGTGCAACCCTTCTACTCCTTCCGGCAAAGTATTGTTCAACTGATCAGCCGTAATTCCCAGACGTGAACCGGGTGAGGCAGGATTATACAGGTCTGTTTCTACCACCGAATACTCAGGATTGATACGTATTCCGCAAGAAACTTTCTTACGGTATTTCAATACCTCAGGATAAAAACGCTCATACTGGGTCAATGAGTTGAAAGTGATGTGACTACTATAACGCATAAAAATGGGAAAATTATCGGCTGTGTATGCCGGCGAAAAAGTATGCGCCATACTACCCATTTCCTCATATGCCAATTGTGCTTCATAAACAGAACTGGCTGTAGAATAAGGAATATATTGCCTGATTATAGGGAAAGACCTCCACATGGCAAAAGCTTTGAATGCCAATATAATATTTACTCCTGCCCGCTCTTTTACAGACTTTATTAATTGTAGGTTTTCTCTCAACAACACTTCATCCATCACATAGCAGGGTGATGGTACTTTTTCTATTTCGATCATCTTCTTTCCATTTTATTAGTTCCCAATCCTTATTGTAACAAAGGCATACAAATATATGTTTAAAATTAATGCGAACCGACATGTTCAATCAGCCGATTCGCATTGAATAATATCTTTTATAATATTTCCATTCACGGTCATTTGCTTTATTAACTATATTTTCGTTACATCGTGTAAAAATAACATAATATTTTCTTGTATGTTCCGTTCATTTATTATAAATTTGATAATGAGATAATATTAACACGCAAAACTTACACGACATGAAAACAATTAAGTATCTTATTTTACTATTGTGTCTGTCATTATGTTATCCGGGAATAAAGGCGCAAACTCTGTTTACAGAGATCTATCCTCACTATAAAATACCTATTACTTATGAAGTGCTAAACGTTAAAGAATTCAGTAATAAATATCAGGGCTCTATCCTGGATTATACATACACATCATTTGACGGCTCTTCTGTTCAGGTAAAATCATATAAAAGAGGAGGTGAGATAGAAGTATTTGAGCGTCCTGCTTTTCCAGGCATTCACATGGTTTACAAAGAGTTTTATGGCAATGGCAAGCTAAAGCAAAAAGGAGTGACCCTGCCAAATCAATGCAAAATAGGTTATTGGCTGACGTATGATGAAAGTGGAAACGGATGGGTAACAGACTACGAAAACGGACGAACACCAGTCGGCTACAATCAGGTATTAGAGTATCTGGCCAATCTGGGTTATTACAACTACAATCCCAGCCAAAGCGCTCACAGCTGGAGTTGTGCATTCTGGTTTTCTCCCGGAAGTTTTTCTTGGGGGGTAAGAGTCAACCGCGACGGACATCAATACAAGATGTATACATTCGATTGCAGAGGACAACTGGACGTAATAATTCAGGACTTGATCCCTGCGCTGAATCCGGTACCCCCCGTCGAACCCAGTTATGGTTATTAACCATAAGAAAGAATATCAAACATTTTGCTAATTTTGCGGTTCTATTATTAAAAGGTTTAACTATCCGCAATGAAAAAATATACTTTGCCCTCAATTGAAACATACAATAGAACCGCAATTTTAGCAAATGGAGAGTTTCCCTCTCACCCCATTGCCTTATCTATTCTGGATAATTGTAATTATCTGGTGTGCTGTGACGGAGCAATAAATAATCTGGCTGCATCCGGCAGAATACCCGATGCCATTGTTGGCGACTGCGACTCCTTATCGGATGAAAATAAAATCCGGTTCAACAATATTATACATCGCATAACGGAACAGGATACAAATGACCTGACTAAAGCTGTTCATTTCTGCATCCAACAGGGGAAAAAAGAAATAACCATACTGGGAGCTACCGGAAAACGAGAAGATCATACAATCGCAAATGTGAGCCTGCTGTGTGAATACATGAAGATATGCGAGGCCGAAATGGTAACAGATTATGGTATCTTCAATACCATAGACTGCACCTCTCTTTTTGAAAGTAGTTTGGAACAGCAGATATCGATTTTCTGTATAGATGAAGTAAATATAACTTCACACAACTTACTTTATCCGATAAAAAATAAGGTATTTACCAACTGGTGGCAAGCCAGCCTTAACGAAGCAATTACTGACGAATTTATAATAGAGACAAACGGACGGACTATTGTTTACAGAGCATTTTAAGTTAATGGGTATTTTCGTTTTATAAAAATCTCAATAAAATCTTTTCGTCGACAATAACACACTATTATTGTTATTATTAGCACAGAAAAATGATTAATGTCTGAGGCAATACTTTTGCCAATAAAGATAGATCCCGAATAATCTGCCCAATGCCAAGGAAATATCTTATTTCCAACAGGCAAATCAAAAGTAAGATACTTATTTAGAATAGACGGCAATAGATCAATAACATCCGGAAAAACACTACCTAGCATGGCTAAACAAATGATTAACCAATATTTAGGTTTAGAACTTATTATCAAGGCAGCCACAACAAGCAAGCTTAAAAACACATCAACTGTAGCAGAAAAAGGGTAAGTATGAGGCAAATAATCTAATATACCATGAATAATCAGTCCTGCAGAAAAGGCACAAATACCCGGTATAATGCCTTCTCTTACCTTGCATATTCCCGTTGTATCGGTTACTATAACTGTAACACCTACAGATGTGACAAGATGAAACAAAATATTCATTTCAAGTGTTATTTTGATTCTTTTGCCTTATATGCCATTGCATAAAACCGCATTTGCTTAAGCATAGAGACCAATCCATTCGACCGTGTAGGCGATAAGTTCTCTTTCAGACCTATTTTATCAATAAAATACAAATCAGCATTTATTATCTCATCAGGAGTGCGGCCTGATAATACTTTTATAAGCAGGGCTATAATTCCTTTTACAATCACAGCATCGCTCTCAGCTTTGAAAACCACTTTGCCATCCGTATATTCAGCATATAGCCATACCCGGCTCTGGCAACCTACAATCAGGTTATCTTCTACCTTATATTTATCATCCAGTTTCTCTAATGAATTTCCCAATTCAATCAATAGTGCATAACGATCCATCCAATCGTCAAACATCGAGAACTCTTCGATAATTTCGTCCTGTATTTCGTTTATTGTTGCCATTGCTCTCTTTATTTCTCCTTATATACAACTTCAAGTATTGTTTGCCCCACAGCCCCCAGAGTCTCTTTATTTATATTGCTCATATCATCTTTCTGGGTATGCCACGAATGGAAGAAGCCGTTATCGGAATCAGGATCATAGTCTATGATATCAACACTGGGAATACGACGAATTTCATTCACAGGGATATGGTCATCAGTAACACCACCCCCATTCTTACCGATAAAATATTTACCATGATTAAGTCTTCCGGCAGTACCCCAAACTTTTTCGACAATATTTGCCGCATATTTCACAGAATGGTATTCTTTATAGAATGCCGCATTCTCACGACCTACCATATCCAATAGTATTCCAAATCTGGCTTTATAATTCGGCACATGCGGATTCTTAGACCAGTAACGGGATCCCAGACACCATGTCTCATCTGTGTCGCCCGGATAATTTTCTTTTTCAAATACAGGCACACCATAATCTTCAGCATCGAAGAAAATTATATCTACTCCAACCTCCGGTGCCTGAGTTTGTAACACTCGTGCAATTTCCAGCAACACTCCTACTCCGCTTGCTCCGTCATTGGCTCCTAATAATGGTTTCCGGTAGTTATCAGGATTAGGATCATGGTCAGAATATGGACGGCTGTCCCAATGTGCAAAAAGCAACACCCTGTTTTTCTTATCCAAACCATAAGAACCAATTATATTCCGTGCATTCAGTTTTGTACCATTATATGCTGTCAGTTCAGCTTTTTGCTCCTGTACTTCAGCTCCAAAACGCTTGAGCTCATTTACAAGATAATCTCCACATGCAACATGCTCGGCCGTATTGGGAACGCGTGGGCCAAAAGCCACTTGTTTATCCACATACAGATAAGCACTGTCTGCATTAAAATCCGGAGATACCTTTTCGTATTGTTGAGTCACTGTTGCTTCGTTCGTTTTGTTGCCACATGCACATGCTATAAAGACCAATGCAGAGGCTGAAATTAGAATTTTCCTGATAGCCATTATCCTATAAAAATTTAATAATATAAAAAACAAAGATACGCCATAAATAAAAAAACTAAGAATTATAAGTAAAAAAATATTTTTAGTATCCTATTCCGTTTAACTAAAAAGCAACAATCAACGATCAAAGGAGCGTATCGTATGCAAAGGTTACGCTTTTCGGCCTTGTAGGGGCGAATTGAATTATCAATCGAGGAGCGAAGGTGACTCAAAATCGGCGGAGCCAAATGCTTTGCTCTGCTTTGTTTTACCAGTTGTT
>JAITVH010000094.1 GCA_031285905.1 Prevotella sp. | reverse complement strand
CTGATAGGCGAACAGGCAGTTATCGATGTCGAAGTCATAGCCCCCAAAGGGCGGGATATAATATTCCCTATATATCCTGATACATTAATAACGGGGATAGAAGTTTTGGAAATGTTCAGGCCGGATACAGTAATGACAGAAGTAATGACTATCAGTCAGAAATATCTTGTCACTTCGTTCGATTCCACACTTTACCATATCCCGTATATGCAGGTGATTGATGGGCCCGATACACTGAAAACAAACGATTTGGGGCTGAAAGTTTCCGCACCGCAACTATCTGATACTACATTGGTCTATCTGGAGAAACTGAAAAATATGGAGACTGATTCCATTGATTTTGTCCAGTTGCAAATATCAGATATCAAAGATATTCAGAAAGCACAATTTGTCTGGCAGGATTATCTGGAGTATATTTATATTCCTTTGCTGATCATTCTGTTACTGGCATTAATAGCAGCTGCCGTATACTTTATTCTGAGGAAAAAGAAAAAGGGTTATTACTTTACTCCGAAAGTGGTACTACCTCCACATGTGGTGGCGCTGGATGGGCTGGATAAGCTCAAAGCGTCTAAACTATGGCAGAAAGGTATGGAAAAAGAATACTATACTGAACTTACAGATATTCTCCGCCAATATATTGACGGGCGTTTCCATATAGATGCACCCGAAATGATCTCGGAAGATATTATCGGCGCAGTGCATCTGGCTACAGACACAAGGTCGGCAACAGATAGCCTGTCGCAGATATTACATCTGGCTGATTTGGTAAAATTTGCAAAGTATACACCGTTTGCAGATGAAAATGATTTGAGTCTGGTAAATGCTTATCTTTTTGTAAATCAGACTAAACAAGAAGAGCGGCCTACACTCGAAGAACAAAAAGAAGGAGCAGAGGTTCAGGAGAACTCTACAGATATAGGCAATAGTGAAAAAGAAAATAAACAACAAAGCTAAAAGATTAAGATAAAGTATGGAAGTAGTATATGCTAACCCCAAAAACCTGCTGTTACTCATACTATTGATACCATTAATTGTATGGTATATAGTAAAGTTGAGGAGGATGCAGGCAACCTTTAAAATGTCTTCAAGCTTTGCTTTTGATAAAGCGCCTACGGGCGTCAGAGTTTACTTGCGGCATTTTCCCTTTCTGTTACGTATTGCAGCACTTGCCCTGATAATAATTGTATTGGCGCGTCCGCAAAGTATCAACTCATCCGATATCTCCAACTCGGAAGGGATCGATATCGTGATGGCACTCGATATTTCGGGAACCATGATGGCAGAAGACTTTTCTCCTAACCGTCTCGAAGCGGCAAAAAAGGTGGCGGCTGAATTTATAAATGATAGGAAAAATGACCGTATAGGGCTGGTTATTTTCGGAGGAGAGAGTTTTACACAATGTCCATTAACCACAGACCATCGTGTATTGTTGAATTTGCTGAATGAAGTAAAATTCGGTATGATAGAAGATGGTACAGCTATTGGATTGGGATTGGCAAACTCAGTAAACAGACTGAAAGATAGTAATTCAAAGTCGCGCGTAGTAATACTGTTGACAGATGGTTCCAACAATCGGGGACAGATTGCTCCACTGACAGCAGCAGAGTTGGCAGCATCGTATGGAATTCGTGTTTATACTATTGGGGTGGGTTCACGAGGAACAGCAAAAGCTCGTATAATGACGCCATACGGTATGCAGACAATGAATGTGGAAGGAGACTTTGACGAACGTACGCTGACTGAAATAGCATCACTTACCAATGGCAAGTATTTCCGTGCCACGGATGTAACAAGCCTGAAGGAGATATACGATGATATTAATGAAATGGAAAAGTACCATATCAGTGTGAATACAATCACCAAGCGTAAAGAGCTTTTCATGCCATTTGCTATCTGGGCACTGATTTTGATGGGCTTTGAGTTGTTTTTGAGGCGTACAGTATTCAGAAATATACCATAAAAGTTGAGTTAAGTATTACAAAATTGAAAATATATGCCTTTTCTACTTTAATAATGAAAACGATGATGAGGCTAGATATAATTAACTATGAATGTATTTAGATTTGCAAATCCTGAATTTCTATATCTGTTCTTTACGATTCCGGTTCTGATAATAGGTTTTATCCTGTTGAACATTCGTAAACGAAAAAGTGTTGAGAAATTAGGTACATTGGCGTTAGTAAAGAGAATGATGCCTGAACTTTCATTAAAACGTTCATACCTCAAGTTCTGGATTACTTTAGTGGCTATCGGTTTTGCCATCATTATATTGGCGCGTCCACAGTTTGGAACAAAGGTAGAGAAGATTGATAAAAAAGGGATAGAGCTTGTAATCGCTATCGATGTGTCTAATTCTATGCTGGCAGAAGATATTAAGCCGAATCGTTTGGCAAAGGCCAAACAGATTCTGACTCGTATCATCGATGAGCGCCGGGGAGATAAGGTTGCCATTGTAGTATTTGCAGGTGAGGCTTTTATTCAGTTACCGCTTACACCGGACAATCAGTCAGCCAAATTATTTCTCGAAACAATTGATCCGAGCCTGGTACCTGTACAAGGGACTGTTATTGGAAGCGCGATAGATATAAGTATGAGTTGTTTTTCTAATGATCCTGATATTGATTGTGCAATTGTGTTGATAACAGATGGTGAAAGTCATGAAGGGAATGCTGAGCAGGCGGCAGCAAATGCTGCAGAAAAGGGTGTACACGTGAATGTAGTGGGCATCGGTACAACCGAGGGTACAGTAGTGCCATTAGTCGAAGGTTCATCACAGGTAAAACGCGATACACAAGGACAACCTGTAGTCTCCAGACTGAATGAGGAAATGTGTCGCCAGATAGCTAAAGCTGGAAAAGGCCTGTATGCCCATGCAGATAATTCAAATAGTGCATTGCGTAGTTTGCAGGCAGAACTCGAGAAATTACAGCAGAAAGAAATGGATGGAATAGCTTATTCTGAATATGATGAAAAGTTTTATATATTCGCATGGATCGTATTTGCTTTACTGCTGCTGGAAGTATGTATCTTTGATAAGAAAAACCGGATATTCAGGAATATAAGATTGTTTAAATAATTTATGAGCCGGTTGGCAAAGTTTACCGGTGAGTCTATGATCTGAAAAAGAATGAAGAGAATAATAATTATAACATTATTAGCGTTTGTTACAGTAGGTTTATCTGCTCAAAAAGCAGTAAGAAAAGCAATACGCTCAGGTAATAAAGCATATAACGAACAACTGTATGGTACAGCACAGGGTGAATATGAAAAGGCAATAGCAGAAAATGCCAGTTCGAAGGAGGCTTCATATAATTTGGCTAACAGTTTCTATAAGCAACAAAAATGGGATGAAGCACTTAAAGAATATCAACATTACCTTACACTGGAGAATGAGGATAAAAGTAAAATGAGTGCTGCATGGAGTAATATGGGTAATACTTTCCTGAAAAAGAAAGCTAATGAGAAAGCTCAGAATCCGGGCCCTATGGCTGCAGCCCAAATGCAGGCACAAGGACAACAGGTACCACAACAACAGCAACAAGGAGGCGGACAGCAGGCGGATAATCTGAAAATGTCGATGGAAGCATATAAAAATGCATTACGTCTCAATCCGGCTGATGATGATACGCGGTATAATTTGGCTGTAGTACAAAAAATACTGAAAGATAAAGAAGATCAGGATCAGAATCAGGATAATAAACAAGACCAAAAGCAAGATCAGAATAAGGATCAAAAAGAAGATCCGAAACAAGATCCTAAGCAGGATCCAAATAAAGATCCTAAGAAGGATAAGCAAGATCAGCAGCCTCAGGAAAACCAAATGTCGCAGGATAATATCCAGCAGATTTTACAGGCTATAGAACAGGACGAAAAAGAAACACAGGAACGGGTAAAACAAGCAAAAGCGGAAGAACGTAAAAAACAACAGGATAGAAATAAAAAACAAAATAAGGACTGGTAATGGATAAAATAGGATATAGCTACATAAGGAGGCGGTTATTCATGCTGCTAGTTGTACTATTCCCTTTTCTGTCAATATTCAGTCAAAATATCAAAATCAGAACAAAAGCGTCGGAATCGGTGATGACAGGAGAACAGTTCCGGCTGGACTATATTATCGAATCGGATATTGAAGTAAACGAATCCATCATAATAAAAAATATAGAGGGTTTTGATATTATTTACGGGCCTTCGGTTTCGGCATCGACTCAAACATCTTTTAAAAATGGTAAGCGGCACACTATCTATAATTCTACTTCCACTTATTATCTTGAAGCCGGAAAGTCAGCAGGAACATATCATCTACCAAAAGTAGAAGTAAAAATAAATAATAAAAAGTATAAGGCAGAGGATTATAAAATTGAGGTTAAATCATTAGAAAAGCTGACTGAAAATATTGATACCTTTGTTGAAACTACTGTTTCTAAAACAACAATGAATATCTCAGATACATTGACGCTTACTTATACGCTTTATACTACTACTGAAATAAACAGAATTATAAATATAGATTTTCCTCCTCTGCGAGGCTTTTATGCTGTAAATGTAACTCCTGATCGACAGAAATTTAAAGAGAAGGAAATGAATGAAAAGATTTATAAAGCTGTGAATTTGCGGACACTCATTCTTCAACCTGAAAGAGAAGGGCGAGTGGAAATACCTGAAGGGGAAATTATATTGCGGTATGAAATACCTACAGGAACTATTGTGCGAAATATCTGGGGACAGGAATATGAAGAAACTGTCAGTTTAGATCGCCGATTGAAAATGAATGGTGCAATTATAAGCATACAGGAGTGGAAAGCAATATAAAGTTATTATTTTTGTACTTGAATTGTATAAACTAACGATATAAACAGAATAAACTGGCTAATGAAAAAGTATTATTTTTTATTACTATTGTTATTCATAAGTATTTCTAATGCATTTGCTGATGACATCACATTTGTTATCAGTGTACCTAATACTAGCGTAAAGGGAGCTCAGATTCAGTTAAAATATATACTGAGGGGAGGCCAGGCAAGCGATACGCCCGAAATTCCGGATGAGATAAAAGGATTTGATGTGCTTTATGGGCCCACCGTTACACAAATGTTCAGTTCGTCTACAGTAAATGGCAAGTCTACTTCCGATAGGAATGTGACTTATACATATGTTCTGTTGGTAAAAGAAGAAGGTGATTTTACATTACCGGCAGCAAGTATAAGAGTAGACGGAAAGAATTATACTTCCAACACAGCGAAAATAAAAGTTTTACCTCCTGATAAAAATGCAGATGAACAGCAACCCGGACAGCAACCACAAGCAACTTCCTCTACCTCTACCGGAGGAAATGTCAGTGCCGATGATGCTTTTGTCAGAGCTATATTCTCCAAAACGAAAGTAAAAGAACAGGAAGCTGTTATTGTTACTTTTCGTTTTTATACAGTGTTGAATATAAGGGATGTGGGTAAAATTCAATTCCCCGAATTCGAAGGGTTTATGAGTGAAGAGGTTGATCTTCCGGCTAACCGTCAATTTAACATGGAACACTATAATGGCAGGAATTACTATACAATAGATGTAAAGAAATCATTAATGTTTCCACAACGTTCGGGTAAGATAACTATACCTTCCGGAACAATGGAAATTGTTTTTGAAGTAAGTACAGGCCGTAAGGTACGTGATTTTTTTGGTACTCGTGAAGTAATGACTGAAGCAAAGAAGACGTTGAAGACTACACCTGTAGTAGTAGATGTCTCTCCATTACCTATCGAAGGCAAACCATCGGGTTTCTCCGGTGGGGTGGGTAACTTTACATTTGAACCGTCAATCTCTTCGCAAAGTGTGACAGCCAATGAGGCTGTTACTATTAAACTCAATATCAAGGGTGCCGGTAATATGAAACTGATAAAAAATCCGGAAGTAAAATTCCCTAAGGATATGGAGACATACGATCCTCAGGTGAAAAATGATTTCAAAATTACTGAAAATGGATTATCGGGAACTAAGTCAATAGAATATATGTTTATTCCGCGCCATCCGGGTAAGTATACTATTCCTCCTATTGAGTTTTCTTATTTCGACACGAAAAGTAATTCTTACAAGACTCTTGCTTCTCCTGTCTATGAACTGGATGTGGCAAGGGATCCAAATGCAGGTTCGAATGTATCAACCAGCTATTCAAGCCAGAGTGAAGTGAAGGTTGCTCAGGATATACGTTATTTGAAAACCGGAGACTTTAAATTTAAAAATCCTCAGAACTTTTTCTTTAGTTCATTGACATATATATTATGGTATATTATTCCATTATTGCTTTTAATAATATTTACTATAGTCTATAGAAAACAGATTAAGGCAAATGCCGATATAGCAAGAATGAGAACCAAGAAGGCCAATAAAGTGGCAACTAAGCGTCTCAAACTGGCTAATAAATATATGCAGGCTCAAAATAAGGATAACTTCTACGAAGAAGTTTTAAGAGCTGTTTGGGGATATCTGAGTGATAAACTGTTGATCCCTGTAGCTGAACTGAATCGTGAGAATATAGAAGCAGAACTACGTGGATATGGGGTTGGGGATGACCTGATCGGACAATTTATCGATATACTCGATACCGGCGAATTTGCCCGTTATTCACCTTCTGCATCAGGTGACATGGATAAGTTATATGATAATACGGTAGATGCTATAGGAAAGATGGAGAGTACAATTAAAAAAGTAAATAAATAATATAAACCAGGGATGATGAAACAGATATTATTATCTTGCCTATTTATATTCACGATATATCAGGTTTCTTATGCGCAGGATTCTATTCCTTCCATAAGTAATGATACAATCAATGCTACAGTTGATATTGCAGAGAATAAAGAATCCGTAAATACAAAGGCTGTAGAAGCTTACAATGCGGCTGATTTCCGGTCTGCAATTTCACTACTGGAAGCTGAAATGGAAGAGCAGAAAGCTAAGGAGCTTGAATCTGCCGATTTATATTATAATCTGGGGAATGCTCATTTCAGGATGAACGAATTGGCAGAAGCCCGCCTTTATTATGAAAGAGCTTTATTGTTGGATCCGGGAGACAGGGATATTCGCCATAATATTGAATTCCTGATGACTAAAATCGAAGATAAGATATTAGTAGCAGATACATTCTTTCTTAGTAATTGGTTTACCGCGGTTCAAAACTTGTTCAATTCCAATGATTGGGCAAATATTGCAATAGGAGCTTTCCTTCTTTTCATGTTATGCTTGGTCGCATTCTTCTTTGGTCGTTATGTATCAATGAAAAAAGCGTCTTTTTATATGGGCATTGTTTCAATTGTTATTGTTATATTTGCTAATGTATTTTCATACAGGCAAAAGGCTAAAGTTGAATATCGGGATACTGCAATTGTGATGACAGGCTCTGCTTCTGTTTTAAGTTCGCCTGATATGAATAGTAAAGAGATTTTCACACTACATGCCGGTACCAAAGTGTATATAACAAAAGAAGACCGGAACTGGCTCGAAATTGAAATTGATAATGGCAGCATTGGCTGGATACAAAGAGAAAAAATAGAAATTATATAAACAGACCTTGCATAATATTATAAAAACATATATTCATGAGTCCTGTTGAAAAGATTCTGCCTTATGAAAGGAATCTTTTCCTTTGGCTAAACGAGCATCATACAGCTTATTGGGATACTTTCATGTGGATATACAGCGGAAAGCTTATATGGTTGCCGTTGGTAATAGCTGCGTTGGGTGTATTTGTGTATAAGGTGAAATGGAAAGAAGCTTTAGTATTGCTTATTTGTGCTGCTTTAGTCGGTTTCTTATGCGATTATATATCTGCGCAAATGATAAAGCCTTTTTTTGAGCGATATCGTCCTACACATCATCCCGATTTTTCAGGCGTGGTAGAAATAGTAAATAATTATAGGGGAGGGCGTTATGGTTTTATATCCAATCATGCAGCAAATGGCTTTGGTATCGTTGTTTTTACCTCTCTGCTCTTCCGGTACAGATATCTTACACTAACGATGATACTTTGGGCATCTGTGACTGCTTACTCGCGTATATACCTTGGTGTGCACTTTATTTCAGATGTAGTTGGTGGCGCTGCCTGGGGGGCAATTATAGGTTTTGTGGTGTATTATATATATTTAACCTCTCGCCAATATATATTAAAAGTACCTAAAGAAGAATTGAAAGTCCCTGTATATGGAAAAGATAGGGCCCATATATTAATAGGTGTAATCTTCCTGACCATTATATTTATTGCGGTTTATAGTGCATTATTCGATATTCCTTAACTAAATTCATTGTTTTTCAGAAAAGAATTTTATAACTTTAGAACATATTCCTAATCAAAGTACCATTTAAAAACTTAGAGAGTATGACTAAAGTTATTAAATTTTCAGAGCTTCGCAAAATCAAAGACGGTTTACCAGATGGAAGCATACGCAAAATAGCCGAGAGTTTAGAAGTCCCAGTTGAGACAGTGTGGAATTATTTTGGAGGACATAGTTATGAGAAAGGACAAAGTTGTGGTATTCATATAGAACCCGGCCCGGATGGAGGTTATGTTTCGTTGGATGACACTACTATTTTGGATATGGCCTTGGAAATGATGGAGCCAAAGGAGGTCTAAAGAAAGGATAGAGAGATGGATGCCGAAAGTGTTCATCTCTTTTTAAAAAGGATAGTATAATAATCTGCAAAAATATAAAGTTATGGAAGATAAGCTAGTTACACTTGCCATTCACACAAATGAGAAAGCTCAGATACTAAAAAACGTATTGGAAAGTGAGAATATAGAAGTTCATATAAACGATGTGGATATTAATAACCCGGGGATATCGGCGGGAGTACGTATTCGTATAAAGGAATCAGACCTTCCAAAAGCATTGAATGTTGTAGAGAGTCGTCACTTGTTTAGTTACGATGAAGAAGAAACATATAGGACAGACGACGGGCGTGCTCGTATATTAGTCCCTGTAGATTTTTCGGATTATTCTATCAAGGCCTGCCGTATCGCATTTAATATTGCCCGTGACCTGAATGCTAAGGTAAAAATACTTCATGTCTATTTTAATCCTTATTATCCTACAGCATTGCCTATGGCAGAGGCTTTTGCATACCAGGGGAAAGAAGAAAAGGAATTCAGGAATATTATAGAGAGGGTAAAAGAAAACATTCAGAAGTTATGCAATACGATTGACGAAAAGGTATCACAAGGAGAATTCCCCGCGATCAACTATTCTTATGTATTGAAAGAAGGCTTGCCTGAGGAAGAGATTGTGACTTTTACTAAGGAATACAAGCCTACCCTTATCGTTATGGGCACAAGGGGGAAAGATCAGAAAGATGCCGATCTGATAGGAAGTGTGACAGCTGAAGTGATTGAAATGACACATGTTCCTTTAATTGCAATTCCTGAGAATACTCCGTTCACAGATATAAGGCAGGTGAAGAATATTGCTTTCCTTACAAATTTTAGTCAACGTGACTTAATATCCTTTGATCTGTTAGCTAAATTATTAGCTCCATTTGGAGAGATGAAGATTTCTTTGACCCATATATCTGTAAAGAAGAGTGATAAGTGGGATGAGATAAAGATGGAAGGAATTAAAGCATATTTTTCGAAGCAATACCCATCGTTAAATCTTGATTATAGGCTAATTGATACAGATGATATGCTGAAGAGTCTGGATGAATATATCAAGAGCGATGGTGTTGAGATACTGGCTCTGACTACAAGTAAGCGGAATATTTTTGCTCGTATGTTTAGCCCTAGTATCTCTCGTAAAATGCTTTTCCATTCAGATACACCTTTACTTGTTCTTAGAGGATAAAGTTATCAAATATACATTTAAGTTCTACCCGTCTCAACAGAGATGGGTAGTTTTTTATATCTATCAAAGCCTTATCATTTAAATATCCAATTTGTTTTATGCTATAAAACATATTTAACAAAAAAACAAATGATAAAATACCTGTTTATCAGAAACTATTTTACCTTTAATAAAAAACAGGAATAATATTCCAAATGTGGAAATTGTAGTTTCAGATATGGAAAAAATAGATGATAATCAAAACTATAAAGTACCTAACCTTGAAAAGGGGATTAGTGTTTTAGAATATTTATCTAATTATTCTGCAGGAAAATCATTACAAGAAATCAAAGATATATTAGATATTTCCCAGACTACGGCATACCGTATTCTGAATACACTAGTTCGTTTGGATTACCTTATATATAATAATGATACTAAACGTTATCGTTTATCTCATAAGCTGCTAAGTTTAGGTTATCAGGCTCTGAATGAGCACAATCTGTTGGATACAGTGCTTCCCCGCTTGAGGGAGCTACGCGATATGACTCAGGAAACTGCCTGTTTTGGCGTATTAGGAGAAGAAAAAGGTATTTTTATAGAACAGGCGCAGGGTAACCATGCCTTTCGTTTTGTGCTGTCACCAGGTAAACCATTTGAACTACATTGCTCTGCTCCCGGAAAAGCTATAATGGCTTATCTTCCTAATATTTCCCGTGATCGCTATCTGTCATATATGACTTTTCAGAAGTATAATGAAAAGACAATACAAAGCAAAGAAGAATATCTTGAGGAACTGGAAAAAGTGCGTATCTTGGGATATGCATTAGATAATGAGGAAGAATTGAGTGGAGTAATATGTGTCGGTGCGCCCATTTTCAATTTTACAGGACATCCTTGTGGTGCGATTTGGATTTCAGGGCCTAAAGATAGGTTGGATAAGGAAACGATACATTCTTCTGCGAAATGTATAAGACAAATTGCATATCAGATTTCATCCGAGTTGGGCTATTCCAGAAAATAAAATAATAATACTATGAAAAAAGTGAAATATGTTCTTATAAATGAGATTATTATATGTTTTGCTATATTCTTAATATCTGCAAAATACAAATATTCTAATTCTCCTTTTTTCACAACAAATATAGTCATAAATGAAGTCGGAGAACTTTTCATGGTTCAAAAAGGAACGATGCAAATAGATAAATACTTGCCTGATGGGAAAACTCTTATAAAATCATATTCACTCTCGGAAGCCCCAACAGGTATAACTGTTAATGAGAACAAGGCATACATAACCACTTTTGGTTCATGGGGACATTTACAGATACTTGATCTGGAAAGAGGAAATATAGAAACAACAATTCCGACAGGATCCGGCACAACTTTCCCCTTATTAAGTCCTGATAAGCAATATATATATGTTGCTAATCAGTTTTCAAATACTGTATCAGAGATCAATCTGGCAACAAATAAAATAGAAAGAACAGTAGGAGTATTGAGGGAGCCTAAAGAAATGATTTTTAGTAGAGACGGGAAATACTTATTTGTTACTAATTATTTACCTGCTCAACGGGCTGATCTTGACTATGTTGCCTCTTGTGTATCTGTTATCGATATAAAATCTTTCAAGAAAATAAAAG
Organism: Prevotella sp.; assembly: GCA_031285905.1. GTDB lineage: Bacteria > Bacteroidota > Bacteroidia > Bacteroidales > Dysgonomonadaceae > Dysgonomonas. Next base: position 25,012 of record JAITVH010000094.1, on the reverse strand, counting down.
ATATACAATTGGCCAATGGTAGTAATGCCCTCCGAGGTATTTGTATTACTCCTGATGGAAAATATATATATGTAACACATAACCTTGGGCGCTATACGGTTCCTACCTCTCAGTTACAACAGGGCTGGATGAATACAAGTGCATTCAGCATAATTGAAGTGGACAAACAGGAATTTCTAGGGGCTGTTCTTGTGGACGAACCAGAGAGGGGAGCTGCCGGTGTATGGGGCATCTCATGCGATAATGATCAAATATATATTGCACATTCCGGAACGCACGATATAAGTATAATAGATCATAAGAAAATGCTGGAGAAATTTCTGGCTTATCCTGATAAAGAGAAATTAGATTATGATCTCACATTTTTATATGGTATTCGTACGAGAATTCCAATAGAAGGAAATGGCCCCCGGGCTATTGCATTATTCAGTAATCAATTAATTATTCCTACTTATTTCTCAGATATATTGAATTTTGTAGATACAGATTCATATGAAGTCAACCATATTAATATAAACCCTAATAGAGTAGAGACCCGGGAAAACCTGGGCGAAAAATATTTTAACGATGCCGCTAAATGTTTCCAAAACTGGCAAAGTTGTAATGGTTGTCATCCGGGAGACGGACGTATGGATGGAATGAATTGGGATTTGATGAATGATGGGATTGGCAATCCGAAAAATTGCAAAAGCCTGCTATTTAGTCATGTGACACCAAAATGCATGATCTCGGGAATACGCGATTCGGCAGAGATAGCTGTCAGGGCAGGTTATAAACACATTCAGTTTTATGATATCGATGAAGAAAGTGCGGCATGTGTAGATGACTATCTGAAGTCGCTTCGTCCTGTACCGAGCCCATATTTAATAAATGGAGAACTTTCAGAAAAGGCTAAGGAAGGCAAAAAAGTTTTTGAGAAGCTTGATTGTGGAGCATGTCACAGCGGGCCATATTACACAGACCTGAAAATGCATCGTATTGGCAATGATATAGAGTTTGAAGCCGGATGGGATACTCCCACCTTAAAGGAAGTATGGCGTACTGCTCCTTATCTGTTCGATGGGCGGGCAGGTACAATGAAAGAAGTGTTTTCTGTTCATAAACATGGAATAAAAGATAAGAAAGTATCAAATAAAGAGATAGAAGCTCTGAGTGAATATGTGAACTCTTTATAATAATAAATGCCTTTTTTAAACACTAAATATTATAACAATGAAAAACCCGGTAAAATACCTTATTCCTATTATTCTGATTATAACCTTATTTGCAGCATGCTCAGATAATAATGGTAAATCTACTAATGATAAGCGGATAGCAGAAAATGTTAAGTCTAATGATCAAGGAGAAAAGTCCTATAAGAAAAAATATACAAATGCAGACTTTTATACAGATGGTAAATTCAATCAGGATATAGCAATGAAAGCATATAAGGATATGTTTGAGTTTTACAACTATCCGTTCACCCCTTTATTGGAGAAAGATATGTGGGTTACTGATTTTGGATTGGGAGACTTCGAGAATGTTGGTATGGGAGGTGTTTTCTGGATCAATGATGATAAGCATGGTTATTTTGCACATGCAATATATCTTCTGCCTGATCAGATGATTCCGGAACATGCTCATGTGAAAACTGAATATCCGGCCAAACACGAAGCGTGGATGGTAACAAAAGGATGGGCATATAATTTCTCTGAAATAGGAGAACAAACATCTGATGCCCCCAAGATACCTGAAAAGCATGGGGTAACAAAGAGCAAGAATTATGTGATTCAGAAAGTAGGAGAGGTGATAAGCCTCAAGGAGTTGGAAAGTTTTCATTTCCTGATGGCTGGTTCTGAAGGGGCAATTGTAGATGAATGGGCTTCTTACCATGATGGGGCCGGATTGCGTTTTACCAATCCGGGATGTTCACTTTAAAAGATAAGAATAAATAGTTAGCTTAAATTAGCATGAAAAAACTTGTCAGCTTAATATCACTCTTCTTTCTTACTATATTCTGCATATTTGCTCAATCAAAGCAAATGCAGACTGATAATTGGATAGATGCCTATGTGAAAGAGAAATCTAAAATACGTACAACTCTCAAGAAGGCTAATATGCCAATTCGGTCATCATGGATCAAGGCAGGACAGAAGCCGGAAACAATTGTTGCAGATCTAAAAGGACAGGATAAACTGGTACTTGTAACCTCTGGTGGTCCCGATGGGAGAAGCTGGGATTGGAGTGTCTGGACAAATGTCCGCTTGATCAAGACAGACGGTACATCGGTCTGGCTGGATGAACTTGAACCTGTCTACAAACATTCGACTGAAGCAAGTGTCCGAAAAAATGTGAATCATTTTGGAAAACCTATTTCCATAGGTGATAAGACTTATGAACATGGTATGTTTTGCCATTCCGATGGGATAATGATTTTTGATATAAATAAACAGTTTGCCCGTTTCGAGGCGGAAGTCGGTATAGATAATGAATCCAAAACCGGAAGTGTCTATTTCTCGGTTCTGAATACATATCCAAAAGAGGACGCAGACAAATTGCTGAAACTTTATCCTGATCAGTTAAATGCCCTTGTAGGAAATTCAGGTAAGCTGGAAACTTTATTGATTTCTCCTGGTATTTCATATGAAAAAGATGCATCATTATCGCTTATATCTAAACTTAAAGATAGTAGCTATTTTCGCCATCTTTTCAATCAGGCAGAATTGGGTAATGATGAAGATAAACAAATACGTTCTTACCTGGAGTTATTTGAAAATGCATCGCGTATTATAGCTATCCAAAACGATCTGGATTGGTTGAACATTGAAGCAATACGGCTCGCATTTATCGATATGCAGAAGAATAAGGGATATAATGTTTCTAAGTACCAACCAATGATGGACGAACTGGAACAATTGGTGAGGAAAGGCTTTGATGGTATCTATCGTTCTGATGAAACAGCTTTACTATCAGCCGAAAAGGCATTGGATATTAAACGCACTATTCTTTTGGGAAATTCTTTGCTAGATGGGGATAAGATCATTGCTGCAAGATTTAAACTGGGAGCTAATGCACGTACAGCAATGGCTCCGGAACTTGGTACACAGGCAAACAACTGGAGTAATCAGCAATCAGCATCGCGTAAGGGACATGGAGCAGATATAGTCGAACTAATAAACCTACGGGGAGATATTGAAACCCGCTCAGTCTTTAAACCTGCAAATTCGGCTTCTATTGCTGATCTAAAACTTCATTGGGATGGTGACCGCGTAATGTTTACATCCATTATGCCGGATAATCGCTGGAATGTATTCGAAGTAAAGTTAGATGGAAGCGGTTTCAAGCCATTAATGAAAACTGAAGAGCCTGAATTGGAATTTTATGATGGCACATATCTCCCGGATGGACGCATTATTGTGAATTCCAATATCGGTTATCATGGGGTTCCTTGTGTTAATGGGGGTGATCCTGTAGGTAATATGGTATTGTATGATCCTGCGAAAGATAATATGCGCCGTCTGACATTTGATCAGGATGCTAACTGGAATCCTGTGATAATGCATAATGGAAGGGTGATGTACACTCGATGGGAATATACTGATCTTACCCATTATTTTTCGCGGATGGTGATGCATATGAATCCAGATGGGACAGAAAATAAAGCATTATTTGGAAGCGGGGAAATGTTCCCCAACAGTACTTTCGATATGCAACCTCTACCCGGGCATTCATCTGCATTTGTAGGTATCATCTCGGGACATCATGGGATAGCCCGTTCGGGACGTATTATTCTGTTCGATCCTATGAAAGCCCGTAAAGGAGTACAGGGAATGATCCAGGAAATACCGCACAGGAACAGGGAAATAATACCGGAAATAAAAGATGAACTGGTAAATGGTGTTTGGCCTCAGTTTATTAAGCCTTATCCATTAGATGATAAATATTTTCTGGTTACTGCCAAACTTAGCCCTGATGATCTATGGGGTATGTACCTGGTGGATGTATTTGACAATGTAACTTGCCTTATGAAACAGGAGGGGGAAGGTTTTATCAGTCCTATTATTGTTCGCAAGACAGAAATACCGCCTGCTATCCCCGACAGGGTAAAATTGGATGAAAAAGAAGCTACGGTATTTATTCAGGATATATATGAAGGTGAAGGATTGCGGGGAGTGCCCAAGGGGACTATTAAGGAATTGCGTATCCATGGATATGAATATGCTTACCTTAATACGCGGTCTGATCATTATGCACAAGGCATCCAAAGCGGATGGGATATAAAACGTCTGCTAGGTACTGTACCTATTGAAGAAGATGGCTCTGTGATTTTTAAGGTTCCGGCCAATACGCCTATCTCTATTCAGCCGTTAGATAAGGATGGTGCTGCCGTGCAATGGATGCGTAGCTGGTTTACAGGAATGCCGGGCGAAATAGTATCGTGCGTGGGGTGTCATGAAGACCAAAATCAGATACCGATTCCAAAACGGGTGGCGGCATCTCAAAAAGCACCGATGAGACTAACAATGCCGGAGGGAGGAGTCCGATCATTTACATTCGATCTGGAGGTACAACCTATCCTCGACAGAGCTTGTGTTTCGTGCCATAATGGTGAAAAAGGGGGAATGAATTTGAATGGAGGAGAAAAAGATAAGATGGGATTTGGAACTTCCTACTTGGCATTACATCCATATGTGCGCCGACAGGGGCCGGAAGCGGACATGCCTGTACTCCAACCTTATGAATATCATCCGAATACAAGCGAGTTGGTTCGTATGCTCAAAAAGGGACATTATAATGTGGAACTGACAGAAGAAGAATGGCGCAGCCTATATAACTGGATAGATTACAATGCTCCAGATAAGGGATATTTCGATGCCATAAATTATGATGGATTTCCATATAAGGGATTCAATCAATATGAGCGTAGAATTGAGTTAAATGATAAATACGCTAACGAGTCAGGTGTTGACTGGAGGAAAGAGATAGAAGACTATGCAGGTTATCTCAAGACTAAAGGTAAACCGGAGCCTGAAAGTCCTAAGAAAATGGAACCTATGAAAACCAGAGAAATAAAGGTGAAAGGGTGGCCATTCGGAAAAGATAAGATAGAAAAGATGTTGTCGGATGAAAAAGAAAGCCGTAAGAAAATAGAAATAGCTTCAGGAGTGAAGATCAACTTCGTTCGGATTCCTGCCGGAGAATTTGTAATGGGAAGTAATACCAGAGAGTCAGATGTTTCCCCTATATCAAAGGTAAAGATTAACAAATCGTTCTGGATGGGTGAGATCGAAATTACCAATGACCAGTATAAAGCACTTGTTCCTGAACACGATAGTCGTTATGTCGATCAGTTCTGGAAAGATCATACGCGGCCAGGGTATGAAGCAAATCGACCGGAGCAACCGGTTATCAGGGTGAGCTATGAGGATGCATTAGAATATTGTGAAAAATTAAGTAAAAAAACAGGCCTTAATATTACTCTGCCAACAGAAGCTCAATGGGAATGGGCTTGTCGTGCAGGTAGCGATTCTGATTTTTGGTATGGTGACCGCAATACAGATTTCTCGAAATATGAAAACATGGCTGATGCACAGTTGAGCAATATGGCGGTTAGTGGAATCGATCCACAACCAATGTCCAAAAATGATTTCTGGTTTCCCTACTATAATTATTTACCAAAAGAAGCAAGTGTGGATGACGGAAATATGAATCAGGTCGATTCAAAATTGTATGAAGCAAATCCTTTCGGATTATATAGTATGCATGGAAATATTGCTGAATGGACATGTTCGGATTACCTGCCATATCCATATTCTGAAAAGTCAAAAAAACATTCGGAATATAAAGTGGTACGTGGTGGCTCATATTTAGATCGGCCTAAGTTCTCCACAGCCTATACACGTAAAGCCTATTATCCTTGGCAGCGCGTATTTAATGTCGGTTTCAGGGTAATTATTGAAGACTAAATAGAAAAGGAGTTGTTTCATTAAAACAACTCCTTTTTATATAAATAAATGAGACTGTTATTTAGCGGGTATTAAAGAAGCTTCAATAAGATGTTTTCCGTTGTTGATTCCAAATGATGATCCTTCATCTAAATTATTCCCATTCAGTTTGTAATCCTGAGCATTTTCCGGTAAAATGACAGTGGCTTTACATCCGATGGGTAATACTACTTCCATCTTAAACTTTCCGGATTCTAATTTCCAGTTTGTCGAAACTGTTCCATATGGAGATTCTAGAGATGTCTTTGCCCATGTCATTCCATCCGGTATTTGTGGTTCTATGAATATATGTCTGTACCCGGGATTTTCTTCATCGAGCCTGATCCCTCCTAATGCCTGATAAAACCAAGTGCCAATACCGTTATAACAATTATGAATCCGGCTTCTTTCTGCACTCCAATATTCCCATGTGGTAGAAGCCCCTCTGTCTATCATGTGTAGATAACCCGGATAATCGCGTTTCTTTAACATCGAATACATAAAATCCACAGCATTATTCTCTATAGCCCATTTTGTGAGTATAGGGACGCCAACTAATCCGCATGCAATATGATCGTTATAATTTTCATTAGTCCGTTTAAATAATTGTTCTTTTACTTTATCATATAGCGATTGAGGAGTTATTCCTGTTGACATTGGATATGACAAATCCAGTTGAGAGCCTGTGGAATAAATGTTCTTATCTGGATCGAAGTACTTTTCCTGTAAAAGCTTATTCAGATCGTCTCTACGTTTGGCAAACTTTTCAGCATCTTCCGGTATATTTAATACATCGGCTATCTTTTCCATGGTAGCAAAGCATTCACTGATAAAACAGTTATTCACCAGATCAATCGAAGACTCAGCTCCTGTATCGACTCCTGTAGGAGCCAGCCAATCCCCCAGATACCAATTACGATATTCTGTATTTGGCCAGAGTTTCAAAATTCCATCCACTGTATATTCTTCGACATATTCCAACCACTTTTTCATTAGAGGATAGTACCTTTCAATTAGTCTTTTATCATTATAATTAACATAAGTCCGCCATGGAGCCATTATTACAAAGCCACACCAGTAAGGGCCTCCTCCTGCTGAATAAGGACTTGGAGCAACATGCGGAAGGCTGCCTCCTTCGCGCATACTGTCCTCCCATGCTTGTAGCCAATTCATAAAGACAGAGGATACGTTATACATCATTTGGAGCGATTCGGTAGATGAGTTTCCATCACCACCATAACCCAAACGCTCGAAATGGGGGCAATCGACCATATAGCCGCTAAAAGTAAGACACCTCATTGTATATTGAATCAGGTTATGAATGGCATTTATATCCGTATCAGAACATTCAAAAGTTGAGCTACCGTCAAAATCTGTATGAATAAGATAAGCTTTCATATATTTTTTATCCGGTTCTTTTTTAAGCCCCGAAATTCTAACATATTGGAATGCATGATGATTGAATTTATTACAGAATATATCATTACCATCGCCGGAGGCAATATAGATGTCACTTTGTCCCTGATCAATAAAACTTCCATCGTTTTCAAGAAAATCTGTATATTCAATTAAAACTTGTTGATTTGTTGATATATTTGGTAGTTTTATTTCAAACCAACCATTTAAAGCCTTACCCATATCTACAAACCATGTACTGTCATTTATTTGTTTTATCTCTTTGGGAGTAATTGTCTCTTGTGTTTTATTCGATTGTGTCATTTGAGGTGAGACTGTATGCCCTGGTACAGAAATTTCGACAATAGGAACCCATGATAGTTTGTCTAGCACATCATAGGTTAAATCCTTTGGATTTAATTTTGCGTCCACTCTTTCTCCACCAAATTGATGCGGCCTCCATGAGCCGGTATCACTATATCCGGTCTGAGTGCCCATCCAAGATGAATCTGTAGATAACAATGTTTTCCAGTTTCCACTTTCCAGAATATCTAACTGAGCTTTAACCAAAGGCCCATCATAAGCTGCGCCAAAAGTTGTTTTCTTGTACCATCCACTACCTAGCCATAAAACGAGATCGTTATCTCCTTTATTGAGATATGATGTTATATCATAGGTGACAATAAGCGATCTTTTATTCAGTTGCGAAACAGCAGGGGAGAGTACATCATTCCCTACCTTTTTGCCATTTACATACACCTCATGATAACCTAAGGAATTAACATGTAAAAAAGATGTACTTATTTTATCTAAGCTAAATTTCTTTCTCAATAGAGGGGTTTGTATATTACCAGCTTCAATTGGTAGTCCGATATAACATCCTTGTATGGAGTCATCTTCAATAATACCTGTTCCGAAACGTGCAATATCACTCCAATCGGATACTTCTTCTTTTTCATTCCATACACGAACCCTCCAATAACATAACGTACGGGATGATAATTCTTTTCCTGCGTAAGGAATCATGATAGAGGATTCGGAAATTATCTTGCCCGAATCCCATAAATCAGCGAGATCTTTTAATAATTCGAGACTATCAGTCCCAACTTGAATTTCATACGAAACAAGTTGCATCTGGACTTTTTTATACTGGATTTTCCAGCTAAAATGAGGATGAATATTGTCTATCGCATTTGGATTGATAAGATTTTCACATTTTAAGTCTTTTATTGTTATAGGATTATCACAACTTACCAGCATATATAATGCTAATATAAGAAGAATGGGATAACTGAATATTTTTCGCATAAAATAGATATTTTAGGTTATTCTTTATTGAACCATGAAAATTATGCAGGGCATATGCAAATATATAAATTATGGTTGATAAATATCTCCCAATAGTACGTTATCTATATAGATAAAATAATAGATATAAGAAGAGCCGATATCCATTTAAAGATACCGGCTCTTACCCCAAATTACGAATCTAATTTATGAAAACCTCAGTTCTTAAATTCAAATTTCAATTTATAAAAATTGAATCCTGATTTATCAATATAAAGCTTAATTTTATGTTTCCCTTCAGTGAGTGTCAATTCTCCAGGAGTACTAGGATACCATGTCCAATTACTCCAGCTTCCGTTAGCCGGAACTGATAACTGACCGGTTTGGTCTTCTCCGTCTACTTCGATATGATAATATCCGTCTCCGCCATTACCAGAGGCTTGTAATTGTACCAGATATGTTCCTGCATCATGTACTTCTACTGTGTATAGTAACCACTCGCCAGCATTGGCATATCCAATATTTCCACCGCCTTCGATATCAACGTCCGGACTGTTGTTATCACCGTTATCGGCTCTATAACTTGATCCGCCGGAATTACCTGCATCGTCATGATATGCATAACCTTTGCCTCCAAAATCGAAGTTACGCGCTTCAAGGGTTAATATATTTTCTTTAGAGAGGATATGTGGCCCTTTGAACGGACGTGAAGTTGCCACATCAACAATAACAGATTTGATAAATGTACCCTTACGATAATAAACGGTGGTAATTCCCTCTCCAACTCCTGTGATTTTACCATTAGACGTAGGGATTGCAACATCTTGATTATCAGTCCACCACAAGAAGTCTGTTCTGGGGACATCATTTGCGTTTTCTGGTATATCTGTTACCAGAACCTGTACTTGATTGTTCGGAAATAACTCCAGCTTATCCGTACTCAATTCAATACCAGTTAAAGGGATTTTAACAGCTACTGTAACAGGTACTATAGTATAAATATCACCCTTTCTCACATAGATGTCGGCAGTACCTTCACCAACAGCTTTTACTAATCCGTTTGAGACTGTGGCTACATTTTCAGTTGTACTTTCCCAAGTATATGATGATCCATCCTTTGGATTTACTCCAAGTTGGATCTCATCTCCGACGAATAGGTCTAACGATGGATGATCTACAAAAATAGTAGGTACTACCTCTGTTCTGTCATAATCGTCACAACTTGTTAGAACAAGTGTGAGAAGAAACAATATTATTATTTTATCAGTAAAATTTTTCATCTTTCTAAATTATTAAATTATTCTTCTATGACTTCTTCATCACTTTCATTGTATTGAAGACGTAATTCTTCTTTCATTTCATAGGTGATGCCATTAACTACATAATTGTAACGTAACAAGAAAGTCTTATAGGTCTTAAATCCATCATCCTCTGTTCGGAAAATATTCGGAAAATCAGGATCGCCGTCTATTTGAGTTACATTTGCATTCCTATATGGAGTGATGGTCACTTTGTTGTCATCATGTATTTCCAGAACAATTGCTGATTTATTGAAAGTAGCTATATCTGATTTATACGGTTCTGTGCCGATCATAATCCGAACCTTGTTTTTCGTTAAAGGATGCATGATTTTTGCTCCCGGCATCTGAATCTCTGTTTGCCCTTCCTGTTTACGTAGTCCTCTTAATACATAAGAAGTGTTTCCGTCTCCCTGAGCCCAATAATTTTTGATTCGTACACGATAGAGTAAATAACTTTTATCAGGGTTAAGCTCATAATCTGAATAAGTATCGATACGCACCGCAATAAAGTAAGATGAATCAGGAGATAGTCCTTCCGGACGAATACGAATGGGTATCTGGACTCCGGACTTACCTGCAGGTATTATGCATTGGAGAGCTTCTATATCATACTTGCTTGTGGGTAAGGTCTTCTCATATTTCAATACGTCCATGTCATAGTAAGCTCTGTTATAATTATCTATGTAGGACTGATCTTCAATAATATTAATTGTTAAATCCTTACTTGTCGGATTAGTTCCTCCCATCGAAAATGATATGTATCCTATAGATTCAGTTCTTCTCAGATCGAAATATTTTTGAAAAATATTGTCGTTTGAACTGATTAATGCAAATACATTCTTGTATTGTTCTTTCTCGAAAACTTCATATTGGTTGCAGGATACTGACACCAAAATAAGAACAACTATTATTATAATACTTTTGAATTTCATAGGTATAATTTTTTTAGTTAGTTAGTATTCCCATCCCGGATTTTGGTCAAATGACGGCAATCGGCGTACTTCTGCTAATGGGATAGGTAACAGTACCATTTTTTTGTTAACTACACGGTTACCAATTCGTGACGTATTAGGAATAACCCGGTTGTAATAACCATCCTTATTACTGTCAACATTCATTCCCATAATAGGCTCACTCTCAACTTGCTCGTAAATACCCCATCTGCGAACATCATAAAAACGATGATTTTCCCATAGTAATTCAATCATACGCTCTTTCTCAATCAATTTTTGCATTGTTTCAGGGCTCTGTAGTTCTGCCTGAGACGGTCCGGGTAAGCCAGCCCGATGGCGTATAAGATTAAATTTCAGTCGCATTTCCTCGATATCACGATTCATAGTGACTGTTTCACCACCAATTTCTACTGAATGTGGTTGGGTCAGATTATTAAGAGCTTCAACATACATCAACAAGATATCAGCTAAACGGATCATCGGAAATGCTTTCTCCATACGTCTGGCATTGGTGCCATCCCAAGCATCATCCTTATGGATAAACTTTTTGATCACATATCCTGTCGGTGTATAGTCAACAGAGTTTGATTGTCTTCCGTTAGGGGAGTCAAAATAGTAAGTTATTGTTTGATTATAGTGACCTGCTGATGTTGCTGAAGTCATTGGCCAGTAACATTCGCTAAAACCTACAGATGCATAAAAACGCATTTCCCGATTGACATACATATTGTAGACGCCACTATTGAGGCGATAACCTGAAAATATCTTTTGCTCACCTGAGAATCCTTGTTCGGAATAAGGAAATTCTGCACTGGAATCATCAATTGATCGTCCGTCACGCATATAAAAAGCATCTACCACTTTCTGTGTTACAGCAGCACCGTTCCATCCTCCGTTCTTAGTAGGGAATGACATTCGGGTCAAGTCTGCCCAAACTGAACTTCGTCTAGCCCATACATATTCGGGGTTAGTAGGTAAAACTGCCTCTCCTGTAAATGTTTCGGAATAGGACTTGAAATGGTCTATTCCTGCTGCACCTACGGGCCATGGTTCATAATAATCGAGGTCATGGGTAATCCCTTCAGGCAGAGGTAATGTTTCTGAGTCAGCTTCTGTTGTGTAAAGCTTATATGCAGGAACTCCTGCGTTTTTAAGTTCTATTACTCGCTTTGCCGCCGCTGCCGCAATAGCCCATCGTTTTTCATCATATGTTAGCGAGACGTAATTTACTCCGTCTGTTTTACGTTTCCATGTGCCAAAAGATGTGAGTGCAGCTTGTCCTCCATTATATAATGGACTGGCATGGATTAAACGAATGCGGGCAATGAGTCCATATGCAGCACCTTTTGTCGGGCGGCCGAATTCTGTTAGTGATAAGGTGACTGGCAAATTGACAGATGCTTCTTCGAATTCATTACATATATATTCTACAGCCTCATCATATGTGGATCGCGGACGGTCGTAATATTCAAGGCTTTCATTAGACGGCATTACTTCGTCCCCTACCAAGACCGGAGGTCCAAAGTTAAGTAAGAGTTTATAGTAATTATATGCCCTGAGAAACCGGGCAACGGCTATTACTTTTGCCCGTTCAACGGCAGTCATATCCTGAGCTTCTCCTATACGATTAAGCAATGTGTTACACTTGTGTATAACCCTGTATGCCTCTCCATATGCTGAATAGAATGAGTACATATTGGAGGCAGATATTTCTCCCATCACAAACCGTAAACCATTATAGCCACTTCCGGTACTGAACATGGTGAATGCTTCATCGGTTGCGAAAGGGCCGGGACTTTCCTGACTGCCTTGATAAATCTGTCCTTCGTCGTACATGTAGCTGGCAGTGGCCCAAAGATATGCTTCCACATTACGTTTCGAAGCAAAAACAGAGTCTAACTTCATCTCATCGCTGAAATAATTATCCACATCGAGATAATCGCAGGAAGTGAACGCCAGCGACAGTGATAATAATATAATAGATATTTGTTTCATTATATAGATCTTTTTTATTTAGAAATGAACGTACAATTGTATTGTATAAATTGATGGAATCGGATATGCGCGTCCGTTAGAAGCCGCTTGTTCGGGGTCAAATTCCTTTACTTTACCCCATACCGCAAGATTATTTCCAACTAATTGTATATCAATAGCTCTTATGCCCATTCTGGTAAGGAATGGTTCTCTCAGGTTATAATTAAGAGTAACCTCCTGTAAACGCAAATAACGTGAATCACCCATCCAGAAGTCGGATAATCGCTGATTGTTAGAGTTAGTCCCGTATTTAAGTCTCGGGAAGAGGGCATTAGGATTTTCAGCTAATTTAGGATCTATGCCATTTGCAATGGCATAATCCATCGGTATCCATCGATTCTTAGGGTCATTAGCGAAATCTAATACATTACCCATCTTTCCATCAGCAAAAGGTATATATCCCAGTTCATTACCCCAACCTACATGTACAAAGTCGGTTCGGCCTGTACCTTTGAAGAGCACACCCAGAGAGAATTGCTTGTATCTGAATTCACCTCCAAAACCATACATCAACATCGGAGGATTGTTAGTAAATCCTAAAGGAACTCTGTCGTCGTCATCAATGCGTCCGTCTCCATTTACGTCTTTATATTTTATGTCACCAGGCATATATTCTCCAAATGTTTGCACAGGACTGGTCTCTATATCTTTTTGATCTTTAAAAAGGCCAAGTGCCTGTAGGCCACGGATTGGGCCAAATGGATAACCTGATATTTCCTGATAGGCATATTTGGGATTTGCCTCTTCCCAAGCTTTTACATTGTTTTTAGAAAATGTGAAGTTACCTCTGAGAGTGAATCCAAGATTTTTATTGAAATTATGATCAAAAGAGAAATTCCCATCTGCTCCATGACTTTCCATTGCTCCCACATTACTATACGGCATGGTACTTAATCCTACATAAATAGGCACCTGTACGCGTTGTTGGAAGATCCTGTCACGTTTATCTTTAAAGAAGTCCAGATTGAACGTTATTTTGTTAGATAGAAACGCTGTTTCCAAACCAACATTGAACTTAGTGGCTTTTTCCCATAAAAGATTATCTGCTCCGGTGAAACTTTCAACCAATCCTTCTACAGGATATGATCCCCAGGCATATGCGCTCATTCTGGTTACTCTGGTCAGGTAAGGAAAACGACGGTCGCCGGCAAGGCGGTCATTCCCCACAGTACCATACGATGCCTTAAATTTTAATACATCAATAAATGGAAATTTTTCTTTTACAAGTTCATATCCTGTAGGAATCCATCCAGCTGCAATTGAAGGGAAGAATCCGAATTGATGCCCGGGTTCAAAGTTTTCGGAACCGGTATATCCAAAGTTGAAGTCAACCAGGTAAGTATCGCGGAAACCATAAGTCAGCCTGCTGGATATCCCCTGATAGCGTTTAGGAATCGAATTAAGATTGGAGCCAAGTCCTTCATCTGCCCATTTTTCGTCACTCATGTAGTAGTAAACAAGTGCTGATGCGCGATGGTCTTCGGCAAATACCCGTTCATAGTTGAGTGTACTTTCCAGATGGTATTTGCGATACTGATTTGTACTAGCACCATGTCCGGCAGCCTGAGAAGCCACCCGCTCAATGGTGACTAGTTCTCCTTGCTGGTTTCTACTGACAGCCTCATAGAGAGCTGGCCGGATAGTACGACGTTCATAAAAATAACTTTGAATATCATATGCGCCTTGGACTCTGATATTCAATCCTTCGGTTATCATATTTAGTTTTTGATTGAGGGCTAGAGTAGCCTTTCCTTTGTATGATTGGCTGGTTCGGCGTCCCATCTGATTAATCATTACATAAGGCGAAGTTCCTGCATCCACTCCTACAGCAGGAGATTGCCCATTAGAATAACGAACAGGAAATAGTAGAGGATTGAATGCTGCTTGTGCTGCCCAGACATAATCAGTATTAGCTACGCCCGGTTCATTTTGTACAGATAGGAAACCGTCATTACCAAAATAGACTTCAGTAGTAGGAGTCAGACTAAGATCTACATTGACACGATAGCCATAAGTGTTATAACCTACATTAGAGCTATATGGACTATTTTTGTCTACTTTATATGCAGCACCTTCATGCCCACCGTTTAAGCTGATGAAGTATCTGGCAACTTTTGCTCCACCACGCGCACTCACATAAAACTTTTGTCCAAGAGAAGTGTTTTTCATAATTTCATCTTGCCAGTTTACGTCCGGATACATGTCAGGGTCAAGGTTATTCTGTATGATATCCATTTCAACATTTGTATAGAGCGGTTCTTCTCCACGAACACTCCGTGCTTCATTTCCTAGTTTGGCATAGTCATGTGCACGTAAGTATTTAGGAAGTTTTTTCAAATGTGAAATTGAAAAAGTAGCACGACCGGTAATTTGTATATTATCAGTTATTCCGCGTTTAGTTGTGACCAGAATAACTCCATTGGCTCCTCTTACACCATAAACAGCAGTAGCTGAAGCATCTTTCAAGACGGAAAAGCTTTCGATGTCTGCTGGATCGATTGTGTTGATATCTCCTTCCAGTCCGTCGATGAGCACCAAAGCCGAAGCATTGGCTCCGAATGTACCGATACCACGCACCCAGAATTCTGCAATATTCTTTCCTGGTTCACCACTTGTCATAGTTGAAATTACTCCGGCTACGCGTCCTCCCAGCAAATTGGCAACGGAAGTCACCGGCTGCTGTAATTCTTTTACGTCTACCGATGTAACAGCTGCAAGAGATGATATTTTTCTTTGAGTACCCATAGCTGTTACAACAACTTCATCCAATTGCGCTGCTGATTCAGTAAAGCGTATTTCAAGGTCTTTTTTCTCTTCAGTTACCAGATATTCCACTTGCTCATAACCGATAAAACGGAATACCAGCCAATCTCCTCGTTCAGCTTTAATTGTGAATTTTCCGTTTTCATCTGTTGCTGCACCTATTGTAACTTTTTCTTTGATATGAACGGTAGCTCCAGTTAGAGGGCCCAGCTCGTCATAAACTGTTCCTCCCATCGTATAGGTCTGTGCGGTTAAAGTGATTGCCGACAATAATAAACCTATTATAAATATGATATATTTCATCATTGATTATTTTTTTAGTGATTAGTTGATAGAAAGTTTTCTTATTCGGGCATTGTCGAAATCAGCGACATAAACTGATCCATCGGAACTGATACCAATTCCTGTAGGAACGTTGAATAATGCTTCTTCTTTGCTACCGTCTTTCCAGCCTCTGGTACCCGGCATTCCAAGTGTAGTCTCTACCATCCCTTCAGGCGTAATCCTTCTTATGCAATGGTTTCCACTATCTGCTATATACATATTACCATCGGCATCGCAGAATATCTGGCTTGGGTCTCTAAACTGGGCTATGGATAGTTCTCCATCACGATGTCCCCCTGCTATATTAGAACTGGATATTCTTTGGAAGGTATTTTCTGGGTCAGTTACATCCATAGAACATATACTGTGAGCATTCACACCGGCATTCCCCCACATGGATATGTATAGAATGTTAGGTCGTAGTGGGTTGAATGTCAATCCAAAACTGTCTCCTTGCGGGGATTTGTATAGAACTTCTAGTTCAAAAGATTTGGGATGTATTCTTACTATTTCTCCATAGTAATAACGTGTATATATGTATCCGTCATCAGGGTTTACAACCATACTATGTTTCCATCCGTTTGCGGGTAGAGAAGAACCTTCAGGCCACCTCATTTCACGGAATCTAGGTGCCCAAAATTCCTGAGGATCAAGAGTGTAGAATGATCCAACCGTAGTTTCGGTAGGGAAACTTATTATTCCCGTTTCGGGGGCTGCAGCGGGTACATTGGCAACTACTCCTCGTGCTACAACAGATATTTCACTGGCTTCTTCATCAACCCTGAGTACGTGATATGCATTTTCCACCCTGTTGACTACAAATACATTATCGTCTTTGTCAACACAGACATATCGAGGTTGTATAACAGCCTCTCCAAATGGGCCTTCCTTGAAAGCATTCCCATCCTTGTTGCCGTTTCCGGCTATAGTCGTCACTGTTACGGATGTTTTATATCTGAAAAAATCGGGATATATCAATGAATCCTTACCTACAACTACTGATATATCGCATGTGTCGCCAGGTAGGCGAGGAGCGAGTACATACATCCGGCTGCCCGTAGAGCCAATTACAGCTGCACGTCTGCTATTAAAGTAGACTTTAATTTTTGAAGGATCGTTTCCAAAATTTTTACCTATTAGTATCACTTTTTCCAGGTATTTTCCTGAGTCAGGGTAAAATGATAATAATTCTGTTGGCTTGGATGGATTATATTCCTCTCCACCCTTTTCGTCATCGGAATCGCCACAGGAAACCAGGCACATGATACTGAAAAGTATCAAAAACAGATTAACAAATGCATTTTTCATTTTTCTCATTTTTAATAACAATTAATAAACTGTCGGATTTAAGTGGTTTACAAAATTTTTCATAGTATAGCACAAAAAGCCCTGCTCTCGATTACAATTAATCGAAAGCAAGGCTTTTAGAATTATGTAAATAATTCTTTTTTAGTATTATTATTTTTTTATATTCTAATCTCTCTCTCTCTCTCTCTAATAAAATACACTTAACTTCCAAATTTTCAAAAGAAAAGATGGGGTAATATAAAGTGTTTTTTTCTCTCAAGTGCATATATAATAGATTAGTTCGTGGACATTTTATTTGATAATTGGTAGAATCTTAAATAAGTTCTTTTATGAAAAACTTACTTTAAACTATAGTAAATTAGCTAAAACACTTGCTCTTATTCGTGTTTATATTGCTATATCAAATTATTATTTTATAATTTAAGGTTTTATCTTAATTGGTATTCTATTTATTAAAGGGCTAATTTTTGATAAATATTAAGTTTTAAACTTTTATTTGTCAATAGATACAAATTAAGAAAATAAAAATGGGGAATAAAGTAAAATAAATGATATAATAACTTTAAAATTTGATAATAATAACACGTTGTTTTTCTGTTATATTCTTTTATTATATGATTGTTATCGAATAAAGTCTTGTATTAATGGGTATATTTTAAAATATCTACGGATATATATTAAAAAAATAGAGGATGTATAATTTATCAAGCAGAATATGTAAATAGAATTATAACACATATTAGTTAATTTATGACTGTTAAAGTTGCAGAATTATAATACCTGATAAATACTATTTATCAAAGTAAATCTATAACATTGAGACTCAACTTTATCCTATATTTTCTTAATTTATATATTATGGGGTTTATTTATTTTTCATTTGCTAGTTCTATATATACATGTTCATTTGTCTCATGAAAATAGATTCTATTTTCACATGATAACCAGCCTAGTGTCATATATATATATTCTTCGCGATACTCAGTTAATCCTATTAATTCGGATATCGCTATCTTTCCTCTTTTTGATAGCAAACTAGAAATATATCTAGCATCTTGTTTTATAATCTTTTTAAGCATAATATTTCTACTTTTATTCATGCCACTATCATATGTCAATATACACTATCCAAAAATCACAATTAATATCATTTTTATTTATCATAAAGTGTAAATGTAAGTAAATGCCATATATTAATCATCTGATTAAAGCTTTTTTTAAAGTAAAGATAATACAACCTGAAATATGATAATATCGATAAATTAATAACACTTTTATTACTTTTATATTGTAAACAGAGGATTTATAAAAAATTGCACTTCCATGTTACAATTTTGATCTTTTATCGTTATCTGAATAAATGGAGTTAGAGAAATTCAAATCTACAGTGATGCCTTTTCGCCAGAAGATGCAATATCAGGCGAGAAACATGCTCAGAGATGAAACCGAAGCTGAAGATGCTGTTCAGGAAGCTTTTTTGAAGCTCTGGAGCGCCAGGCATCAGCTCGGTAATCATCCGAATGTAGGGGGATTTGCCATGCAGACTTTAAAGAATATTTGTATTGATAAGTTGAGGGCAGAGAGATATGATATATCTCTCGATAATGTGAGCATTGCAGATAATACACTAACTCCATACGTATATACTGAACAGCAAGACAATGCGGCCATCATCAGAGGGATAATAAACTCTCTGCCTGAAACTCAAAAAAGAGTAATAATGATGAGGGATGTTGATGGATATGAATTGAATGAAATAGCTCAAATTATAGGTGCAGAAGAAACTGCTGTCAGAGTGAATCTTTCACGGGCGCGAAAAACTGTCCGCGATAAGTTCTTAAAGATTAATAACGCAACCTTTATATAAGATGAATGATCTGGATAAGATATTAGATAAATACTTTGAGGGCGAAACATCGCTTGAGGAGGAAAGGATATTGCGGGAATACTTTTTACAAGAGGATATCGAAGAACAATATAAGTCATATATCCCTTTGTTCAATTTCTTCTCAGCAGAAAGAAAGGAGATACCGGTTAAACCTAAAAGGAAGAGGAGAATTCCATTCTATGTGATAGCCAGTGTTGCCGCCAGCATTGCTCTGGTAATGTGTATAAGGATATTCTATTATCTGCCTATGCAGAATCTGGATGCCAAATCTATTGTATATATTGATGGTCAGAAGAAAACAGATATAAAGACTATCAATAGTGAAGCGTTGAATTCTATTGAAAGTATTTCGGATATAAATGAAGATGTGATCAGCTCTCAGATTGATATTCTGGAATCATTCACTGAATAAATAAGAAACTATGAAAAAGAGACTAATCATATTATTTTGTGTTTTTCAAATAGCTGCTTCACATATGCTTGCCCAGGAGCATCTGAATATCAACAGCATATTTGATAAATATGGAAAGCAGGAAGGTTCGGTATTAGTACAATTATCGACTGATATCCTTTCACAAGGAAGCAATATAAACTTTTACAAAAGCCTGATCATTAATTATGATAAACAGCTAGAGAAAGAAATCTTGGATGCAGTAGGTTCGGATAAGAAAGACAAGGTCATTATTTCTGAAGTCAAAAAAAACGGACAGATTGAATCTGCCTCATACTATCTGGGTAAAAGCCCGAAGCATGCCAATGAGTTTATCCTGTATAAAAATAAAGGAGGAAAATTGACGCTGGTTTACCTCAGGGGGGATTTCCCGTCAGGTCATTTAGACTATGAACTACGTAAACTCAAAGACCTGTTTATATATGTAAATAACAAACGATTAAAAATACAATAACACTATGAAAAGAACATTATTCTTATTATTACCATTTTTGTGCATATACTCTCTAAAGGCTGTAAATGCAATCGAGGTCCTACCTCAGGATACAATAATAAAAACAGTGACAACGTCAACAACAACAGATCCTGAAACCGGTAAGACGACTACTATAACTACCGAAACCGAAAAACGGATAGTAGAGAAACATGACGACCCTCAGACCAGCAGTGTACTATATGACGGTTCATCCTATAATGTCATATTTTCGTGGAAAAAGAATAAGAATAAGAGATACCTCGATCCTCACTGGACTGGTATTGGTATGGGTTTTATGAATTATGATAGCGATGATATTCCATATGGTAGCCTCAAAATGAGTACATCGCATAACTTTACGCTTAATCTTATCGACTGGCACAAGCAATTTAGCAACAACCTGCTTCTGGTAAGTGGAATAGGTACAGAATGGTCACGTTATCACTTTGACGAAAATGCCGCCTTGACAAAAAGGGATGGTCTCACATTCTTCGAGCGCGCTCCACAAGGTGTGGATTATAAATCTACCAAGTTATTATCTTATTACATTACTGTTCCTCTGATGCTTGAGTTCCAGACCAGCAATGAGTTTCATATTTCGGCCGGGCCGGTATTGTTTTTCAAGTATTATTCCAAGTCGCAGGTTAAGTATTATGAAGACGGAAAGAAGATCGTTCAGAATATGGGACGCGATCTCAATATGCGTACATTTGACCTGCGCCTTAGAGCGCAAATCGGATTCGATAATTTTGCAGTGTATGGGTATTATTCGCCATACTCCATGTTCGAAAAGGGAAAAGGCCCTAAAGTCAACACATACATCATTGGTTTCATGCTGGGAGTATGATACTGCTAAACTGATATAAAAAACGAAAGCCCTGTAACAATATTCTGTTTACAGGGCTTTAATCATTATGGAGAACACTAAACTTCCTTTTCTCTAATCGATATCGATCTCTTTACCTTGATAGAAATCCAGGATTTTGGCACGAAATATAAAGTCATATTTCGCTTGCACTTGTTCCGATCTGCTACTCGATAATTTAGTCTGAGCTTCATTGTATTCAAATACAGTGGATTTACCCACATCATATCGTTCACGGGCATACTTAAATGACTCTTCTGCTGCCTCCAGCGATTTCTGGGTAGCTCCATATTTTGCCTGTGCTGAAGTCGCACTCTGGTATGCCTGCTGAATTTCCTTATACAGAGCCAGTTTTACATTTTCCAGAACTAATTCGCTATTGCTGATGCTCAAACGTGCAGATCTTACCTGATTACGTGTCTGGAAGCGGTTAAATATGGGAATGCTTAATCCCAGGCTGATATATTCCGAAGCATTATTCTTCATCTGAGTACCAAAACTTGGATTATCCCAGTTAGATGTACTTTGGTATGATGTACCATAACCGCCACCCAAATTAAGAGTAGGCCAGTAGCCGGCCTGAGCTACTTTCAGATTTTTCCTGCTGCTTTCGAGGTTATATTCGGCCTCTTTTACGTGAGGTTTGATCCCTAATACCATTTGGTACACATGGTCGGGAGGCAGAACGCTTTCAATATTGTCTTCTATTGCATTATCCAGGTTCGGTTCTTCTATATCGAAGCTATCTGAAGACGGTAAATTCAAAGCCTGCGACAGGTTTAGTAATGATAACGACAGGTCGTTATTGGCCATTGTCACATTCAATTCATTGCTGGCTTGTTGTGCCTTTATATCATATAGTTGCGATTCAGGTACTTTTCCTGATTTTACCAGAATATCGGTTCTCTCCACCTGAGTTATCGTATATGATAACTGTTCCTGGTGAACTTTCAGTATTTCCTTCTTGAACAGGATATCTAAGTAATATGATACTACCTGCAGTTCCAGATTCTCTTGTGCTTTTCTCAACCCTTCGGTGGCAGCTAGTAATCTGAATTCATTGGATTTAATCTGATTGAGTATCCTAAAGCCAGTGAAGACAGGTATTGAAGTTGAAATACCGAATGATGTGTTGGAGGAATTGACCGATTCGGTCACATTGTTTGCCAATGTCGAGCGCCCGAAGCTGAACCGTTGCCCTACATCTGCATTCAGATCCGGCAACCGGCTATTCTTAGACGTACTCAGATCTATTTCCGCACTCTTTATATCGAGGGCCTGTTGTCTCAGGTCTATATTATTTTCCACAGCATAATCCACACATTGTCGCAATGTCCATTTACCTTGCGCCTGTGTGTAAATAGCAACCAATGTAAATATAACTGTCAGACTTATAATTCTCTTCATAGATGTTTATCAATTAAGTTGTTGCTCAACAGTCACTTCTTTCGGTTTATCAGCCATCACATTGCCTCTTATCTTTTCTCCGGTAGCCAGTCCCGATTTCACCTCTACTTTTATACCATCTGATAGTCCCAGTTTGATGTGTTTCTTGTCAAATACCTGCTTATGCTCTGTCGAATCCTTGAGCAGATACACATAGGCCGAGTCGTTACTGAATTCGATGGTACTTTCAGGTACTGTAAGTACCTTTTCAGCTTTAGCCAAGACTATTTCTGCATTTGCACTGTATCCCGCTCTCACTGTCACTGAATCAGGGATACTTGCAGCAGCTTTTATCTCGAATAGGATAGCTCCGTTTTCTTCCACACCTTTTGGCGCAATATACTCAAGGTTAGCATCGAACTTCTGGTTTTCGATAGCACCAATAGATAATTTGATCGGCATCCCCGTATGCACACGCCCTACTTCTGTTTCGTCAATCTTACCGATGAAGATCATATCATTCATATCGGCTACCGTAGCAATGGTAGTACCATCGTTGAAAGTGTTAGCCTGGATTACTGAGTTTCCGGCTTTGATAGGGACATCCAGTATCATTCCGGTGATTGTCGAGCGTATTTGTGTATTACTGTATTGTGCTGTCTTTTTGGATATACCGGTTTTGATGATGTCCAGATTGTCTTTCGAAGTCTCCAGTTCTTCTATAGCTTTCTTATAGCCGGCTTCGGTGGTTTCCATTTCTTCTTTGGATATAATCCTTTTATCAAACAACTCTTTTTGTCGGTCATATTCTGCTTTAATCTGTTTCAGGCTGATGTCAGCCACATTTACGCGCGATTCAGCTGCGTTAAGCTGTGAAACATCCGGAACTACTTTTACGGTAGCTATCACATCGCCGACCTTTACCAGATCACCTGCCTCTTTGAGGACTTCCGATACAATGCCCGAGATCTGTGGCTTAATAAGAATCTCGTCACGGGGAGATACTTTACCTGTTGCTACCGAAGTGTTTTCTATATCTCCGGTTTCAGCCGTAACAATTTCATATACAACCTCCTTGGGCTGCGATTTTTGCCAAAGGAAATAGAATGTGCCTAGTACTACAAGCCCCAGTATCACAAGCAAAACAATTCTGAGAATCTTTTTCATATCATTATTAGTTTACAATTTTTCTATCATTTATATTTTAACTAAAAAGTAACAAAGGTTACAGTTCCCAGCTATTAGCTGATAGCCGCTATCTCTTAGCTTTTTATTTTCTCTCTGTCATCCTGAGTGAAACGAAGGATCTCCCCTATAGAGAAAGAGATGCTTCGTCCCTCAGCATGACAATAATATAATATTTTAACTAAAAAGTAACAAAGGTTACACTTTTCTCTATATTTTTTGATTCCGTCGATTTTCAACTTTCAACTTTGCATTTTCAACTTTATAACTATAGATAAATTCAAAAATTATTCTTCTCTGATTGCATCTATAGCTTTAATCTTTAATGCTCTCATCGCAGGCATCAGCCCGGCTAATACTCCGGAAAATACAATTATCAGTAAAGCGATAATGGCTATGCTAAAGGAAACAAAAGGTGGAATGAGCATATTATCTCCAGCCATTCCAGCCATTGCCTCATCTATAATAACTAAAATACCTATTCCGAACATCAGTCCTGATATACCAGCTATTGCTGTCAATACAAAACTTTCACTTAATATTTGGATCATAATTGATATTGGTTTGGCTCCTATTGCACGCCGTACGCCGATTTCCCTTGTTCGTTCACGTACGGTTACCAACATGATGTTACTGATACCGATTATTCCTGATAATAATGCTCCAATACCAACGAGCCATGTCAGAATGTCAACTCCTCTGAAAAGATTCGTAAACATCATGAATTGTTTTTCTATATTGACGCTTCCCATCGCTTTTTCGTCAGTTGGCGAAATGTCATGAGCTGCTTTCACTATCGATTTTATTTCTTCTTCCACAGTGGTTGCAGGATAACCGGGCTTAGCAGTACATGCCATAAAATAAATATCCTGCCCCTGATTGAATGCCCGTTGAGTAGTAGAGAAAGGTAAGAAAATGGAACTTTCGACATCACCACCTATCGAGGCCTTGGATTTTGGACGTATAACACCGCTTACCTGAAAATAGATTCCGTTTACCCTTATGTATTGCCCGATGGCATTTTCTCCCGGCTGAAAAAGTGTTTCATATACTTCTGTTCCTATCAGGCATACTTTACGGCTTCCGTTGATATCCAGTTCATTAAACAATCTGCCCGATATAATGTGCATACCTTCTATCTTGAAATGGTCGGGATATACGCCCCTCACATCGTATGTTCCGGACTTCCGGCCTCTGACAGCATTTTTTTCTCCACCGCCTATAAATAGGACAGGGGATATATACTCTACAGATTGAGCCTTTTGTCTAATCAGTTGTACATCACGCAGGTTCATGCTCCACCAGCGCCCTTTACGGTAACCTTTATAGGCCTCGCTAGTACGCCCTGTCCAGAAGAAACAAGAATTGGATGCAAATCCTTCGAAATTCTGCATGATTCCCCCTTGCAGAGAATTTCCCGCTCCGATAAGGAGG
>JAITVH010000055.1 GCA_031285905.1 Prevotella sp. | reverse complement strand
CCATATTAGAGCAGGAGGCTACGGCCATACTCAATATCCCGATCAGTGACGCATATACCAGAGCGATAGACCTTATTGTAGAACAGGTGAATGTAAAAAAAGGGAAACTCGTTACCAGCGGGATGGGAAAAGCCGGACAGATAGCTCAGAATATTGCTACCACATTCAGCTCTACGGGTACACCATCTGTTTTCTTGCACCCAAGTGAGGCTCAACACGGCGATCTGGGAATTCTACAGGAGAATGATATTGTTCTGGCAATATCCAATTCTGGTAAAACACGGGAAATTGTCGAACTCATTTCATTAGCAAAAAATCTGATACCCAATATCAAATTTATAGTTATCACCAGTGATCCCGACAGCCTGCTGGCTCTCAAATCAGACGTATGTATTACGACCGGTCGACCCGATGAAGTTTGTTGTCTCGGGCTTACCCCCACTACATCAACAACCGTGATGACCGTAATAGGTGATATACTTGTAGTAGGTACAATGAGAAGAATTGGATTTTCGGCTGCCGATTATGCAAAAAGGCATCATGGCGGATATCTGGGAGACAAGTCGCGGGAAATGAGCAAATAGCCCCCTCCACCCCACTCAACTATAGTGATATAATGTAAGCGATATTGTATATACAATATCATTTTACTATTTTTGCATACCGATAGTATAAATATGCACATATGAAATATTACAGTACAAACAAACAGGCACCCGAAGTCAGCCTACAGGAAGCAGTAGTAAAAGGTCTGGCACCTGACAAAGGGCTTTACATGCCGGAACAGATAAAAGTATTGCCACAATCGTTCTACGACAATATCGGTAACATGAGCTTTCAGGAGATCGCCTATACTGTAGCCGATGCTTTCTTCGGAGAAGATGTGGAAGCAGATACATTGAAGCAGATCGTTTACGATACACTCAATTTCGATACGCCTGTTGTACATGTGAATGATAATATCTACAGTCTCGAGCTGTTTCATGGTCCTACTCTCGCGTTTAAAGATGTAGGCGGGCGCTTTATGGCACGGCTTTTAGGCTATTTCATAAAGAAACAGGGACAAACAGATGTAAAAGTGCTTGTTGCCACATCAGGCGATACAGGAAGTGCCGTTGCAAACGGATTTCTCGGTGTAGAGGGTATTCATGTATATGTACTTTATCCGAAAGGAAAAGTGAGTGCGATACAGGAATGCCAGTTTACCACATTGGGACAGAATATAACAGCAATAGAGGTGGATGGTACATTCGACGACTGCCAGGCATTGGTAAAGACTGCGTTTCTGGATGATGAACTGAATAAAAAGCTAAACCTTACATCAGCCAACTCCATCAACGTAGCGCGATTCCTGCCACAGGCTTTCTATTATTTCCATGCGTATGCACAACTCGCAAAGCAGGGAAAAGCCAACAATGTGGTTTTCTGTGTACCTAGTGGCAACTTCGGCAACATCACTGCCGGACTGATCGCCAAACGTATGGGATTGCCTGTTAAGCGTTTTATTGCAGCGAATAACAGCAACGATATTTTCTACGAATACCTGCAAACAGGTGAGTATAACCCACGTCCGTCTGTACAGACTATTGCCAATGCAATGGATGTAGGCGATCCGAGCAATTTTGTAAGGGTACTCGATCTGTATGACAAATCGTTAGACAAGATAAAAACCGATATCTCGGGAGCATGGTACAGTGATGACATGATCAGAAAGATCGTAAAAGAGACTTATGTATCTACAGGTTATCTCCTCGATCCGCATGGAGCATGCGGCTATCAGGCATTGAAAGCCCGATTGCAACCCGGTGAAACCGGAATCTTTCTGGAAACGGCTCATCCTGCCAAATTCCTTGAAACGGTGGAATCCATTATCGGAGAAAAGGTTGCCATACCCGAGAAGCTACAGGCCTTTATGAAAGGTGAAAAGAAAAGCGTAAGTATGGGTAAAAGCTTCAACGAGTTCAAGCGTTTACTGCTCTGACAGCATCAAGCAATAGTTGCCATTTTTCCAATTTCTGAGCAAAAGTCATTCGGGCATTCGCTGCGCTGGGTGATGGCAGGGTAATGTATATTCTAGTATCATCGAATCCTACATATTTCTTATAAAATTCTGAAGCTTTTGTACTGGTAAAGAAGATGTATTTTATTTGTGGGTGCTCTTTGAACAGGGTTTTGAAGTCGTTCGGCTTTTCATTCTTCAGGTTACTATCAAGACTACCTTTTCCTTCAGCCGAATGCAGTACATCCCATATAGCGATATTGTTTTCAGCAAGTATAGTGGTCTTCTCTTCATAGCTTTCGGGAAGCGGTTTATCGAAAAGGGCGAACAGTAAACGCCAGAATTGGTTTGTCTTATGCCCGTAGCGCTCTTGTTTACGCATCGATTCCTCACTAGGCAATGTACCGAGAATCAATATCCGGCATTTCTCATCTATGATTGGCTCGAAGCTGATTTTCCACATATCTTTTTACTTTAGCCCGTGCATCATTTTCAAGAGGGTTTTCGACAGGAAGAAAAGGATAACAGAAGCTGCACCTGCCATAAATACAAACAGCATGAAGAAGTCATATAGATTGGAAATACGGTAGCCGAAAAAGGTTTTCGGGTTTTCTATCTGTTGTATTTCCAGATTTTGCTGTACTCTGGCTTTCATGTCTGTGTCTTTTATCTTTGAGAATATAATCTTATCGAAGGGGATAACCTTCAAACCGTCCTGTTCAAATACCGATTCCTCGTATTCGTCGGGAAGCAAGGTCAGAGAATTACTTTCTGCAGCGTCCTGCACTTTTGCCAGTTCTATAATAGGCTGCGGATAATAGCTGCTCAATGTTCCTGCAAACACATTCGATGCCGCCATACTCAGATACCAGATAGCCATCAGCAATGAAGCAAAGCGCACAGGCGACAATTTATTCACCATAGACAGACCGATAGGTGACAGACACAATTCACCAAAGGTGTGAATAACATACAAGCCCACAAGCCACAGCATGCTTACTTTGATGCCGGGAGCAAGGCCTTTTACGCCGAATGCGATAACCAGATAGCCGACTGCCAATAAGAACAAACCTATCGACTGCTTGTAAGGCGATGCGGGTTCTTTGCCTTTCCTGCCAAGTTTTGCCCACAAGGCTACAAATACAGGTGCGAAGATAATAATACTAGCCGCATTGACAGACTGGAAATAAGATGTCGGAATCGTCCAGTCGAACAGGCTCAGATTACGATTCGTCTGCTCTTCGGCAAAGTAGGTAAGCGATGCTCCTGCCTGCTCGAATGCCGCCCAAAAGAAGATTACAAAGAATGCGATTATATATATCACCCAGATACGCGAACGCTCTATGCGAGTGAGGGAGGGATCGGATATTATAAATCCGGGGGCGGCCACTGTCATTGAAAATATGAATGCCCCGATAATATCCATATCTATCACAAAATGAAGAAGGGCAAATAGCACAATCCACACAAGCCCCCAGATAAGGGATATTTTCAGTTTCGACTGTTTGGTTTGTGATTGCTCAGATCGCTGTGTTTGCTCTGCTTCCGCGTTGTTCCGCTTTTCATCGAGACTGTTAGGAATAACACCGATAGCTTCTCCGGCAGGTGTTTGCAGGTATTTATCTTTGAACAGGACAAATATAGTAACACCCAGCAACATACCTATACAAGCTGCAAGAAAGCCCCACCTGAAATCGGCAGGATGCCCCGTATCTCCAAGAAAACCGCAGATAATAGGTGCAAGGAACGAGCCTGTATTCACCCCCATATAGAAAATGGTATATGCCGAATCTTTACGTACATCATCGGGTTTGTAGAGTTGTCCCACCATTGTGGAGATATTGGGTTTAAAGAAACCGTTACCAAAAATAAGAAACCCAAGCCCTGTAAACATCAGCATCTTTGCCAGATCGATACTTTCATAATAATGTCCTGAAAGGAACATCAGAAACTGCCCGACTGCCATCAGCAAACCTCCTACGATGATAGACCGCCTGTTTCCCCAATATCGGTCGGCGATATATCCACCGATCAGCGGGGTAAGATATACCAATCCTGTATAGCTCCCGTATATTCTTGCTCCATCAGCTTTATCGAATAGCAAGGCTTTAGTCATATACAAGACAAATAAGGCGCGCATACCATAATAGCTGAACCGCTCCCACATTTCGGTAGCGAAAAGAAGATATATGCCTTTAGGATGTCTTTTACTGATTGTTTCGGTTCCTTCTGTCATCTTATAAAAAAGTCCGGTTGAGCCGGACTTTGAATTTTATTGCTTAATATTTGGTTTTTCGAGCCCATAGCCTTTTTTCTTATCTTCGCGTTTCAGTAAGAATGCTACAAATAAAGCAAGGATACCAAAGCAGGTGAAGATAATCATAGGGAGTGTATAATCATACAGTGTTGAGATTTTCCCTTCTGCATCTGTTTTCTCTCCTATAATACAATATTTGTTCAACACCCAGCCAATCAGCAACGGCACACCGCTAAGCCCTATATTTTGTACCCAGAAGATTAAGCCATAAGCTGTTCCGAGTTGATTTTGTGGTATTATTTTCGGTACGGAAGGCCACATAGCAGACGGAACGAGAGAGAATGCAATTCCGAGTACTATCATAAGGATGGCCGCAAACCACCAGTAATTGAATGGTAGAGAAAATAAGAAATGGACAACTATTAGTAAAATAGCACCTATTGCCATAATAGTAGCGCCTTTCCCTTTCTTATCATATATTCCTCCAAAAAGTGGAGTTAACAGTACAGTTCCAAATGGAAGAATAAGTGGAATAAGTCCTGCAAGTTTAGGATCGACACTGTATTTATTTATCATTAAAGATGTTGCATACTTCAGGAAAGGAAATACAGCCGAATAGAACAATACACATAAAAGAGCTATAAGCCAGAATCCTTTATTACTAATAATTGAGAATATATCTTTTACCTTAAATGGCTCTTCCGGTTCCTCCTCCATATTTTTCATAGAAGCGTCCAACTTCTTATCCATCACACAGAATACAAGGTAAGATATTAGGCCTATACAAAGGAAACCTAACCCAAGTAATATTGGAGCAGATAAGCTACCCAAGCCATCTGCCAATGGGATAGCTGTTCCTATGGCAAGTCCTGTCCCTATACGTGCCACTGCAACCTGAATACCCATTGCTAAAGCTATTTCGTGCCCTTTAAACCAACGGGCAATCACCTTAGTAACTGTGATACCTGCTGTTTCGACACCTACTCCGAATATGGCAAATCCGATACTGGCCGAAATAACCTGCGATTTTATGCCGAAAATAGTTCCTGTAAATAAATCAGGATTAGCCACAGAATAATACTTCACCGCACAACCGATTATCATTAACGCGCAGGATATAACACCTGTCCTTCTTACGCCTAATTTATCCAATACCATACCGCTCAAAATCAGCATGAACAGCATTACATTGAACCATCCGTATGCACTTGTAAAAATTCCGTACTCATTAGCATTCCAATGTAGTTCAACTTGTAGCATATCCATCAACGGAGCCATTACATCGGTGATGTAATAACCACAGAACATAGTGAATGCAACAACGCAAAGCACAGTCCATCGGGCTGTTTTGGAATCGCTTAGTTTTTGTCTTAATATTTCGGTCATAGTCTAAATGTATATTTGAGATATAAATTATCAGCTTAAAATTTTGCTATGCAAATGTATAGAAAAGAATTCTAAAATCTCACCCTATCGGCCAGAACATGGATAAATGATAGTATAAATATCTTTAATCGAATAATGTTATCAGTTTAGAGGAAGTTTATCTATAATGTATCAATGTGCCGATTGGCAAACAACGTTCGCCGAAGTGAAGACGAGGTAAATATGCTGATGTGCCAATGAAGCGATCTTTGAAATAACATTCAGCGGAGCTAATTGATAAATCAGCGGAGCTAATTAATGATGAGTGTACTAGAAAAAGGAGCTTTAAGCTAGCAGGCTAGAGACATCGTTCAGCGGAGCAAAGTGTAGCTAAAACTTGTAATTAATGTCAGGTTTTAGTTAAAATTATCTCACGCAAAGACGCAAAGAAAAATACTTGTAATTTGTAACTGCCCGATAGGGCGACGAATTGGAAATCGCCGAAGCGGAGACAAGGCAAACTTGTAACTAATGTTAGTTTTGTAAGGTTTTTGTTAAAAACAGTATTACTATTATTTACTTACTTTATCTTTGTTTAAAATATTAGAAACTATGAGACTGAAAGATAAACATATTGTATTGGGTATTACCGGGAGTATAGCAGCTTATAAGGCCGCATCATTGGCACGTCTGCTGATTAAGGCAGGTGCAGAAGTACAAATAGTGATCACCCCTGCCGGAAAAGAGTTTATCACACCCGTAACCTTGTCAGCACTTACAGGGAAACCTGTGGTGAGCGAGTTCTTTACTGCCAACGATGGCACATGGCATAGCCATGTAGATCTGGGGCAATGGGCAGACCTGATGCTGGTGGCTCCTGCTACGGCCTCTACACTAGGGAAGATGGCAAACGGCATAGCGGATAATATGCTGATCACTACATACCTTTCTATGAAAGCGCCTGTAATGATAGCTCCTGCTATGGATTTGGATATGTTTGCTCATCCTTCTACTACACACAATATGGAATTGCTTAAGTCATACGGAAACATTATTATAGAGCCTGCTGCCGGTGAACTAGCCAGCCATCTGATAGGCAAGGGGCGTATGGAAGAGCCTGAGAAGATTTTATCTATAGTAGAGGATTTCTTTACGAAAGAAGAATCACTCTCAAAAAAAAAAGTACTGATAACAGCGGGACCTACGTATGAGAAAATAGATCCGGTGCGGTTTATCGGTAACTATTCGTCCGGTAAAATGGGATTTGCCCTTGCTGAAGAATGTGCCCGTCGGGGTGCAGAGGTTATACTTGTTGCCGGCCCTGTTTCATTGAAAGTGAACCATCCGAATATTACCCGGATAGATGTAGAGTCAGCCGAAGAGATGTATAATGCCTCCGTAAAAGCCTTTCCGGAAATGGATGCAGCTATACTCTGTGCGGCAGTGGCCGATTTTCGCCCGTCGGAACAATATACAGAAAAGGTAAAGCGCGGGGAAGACCTGCTGACTATTTCCCTTGTGCCGAATAAGGACATTGCCGCTTCGCTTGGTAAAATGAAGAAAACCAGTCAGCGGCTGATCGGGTTTGCACTGGAAACAAATGATGAGGAAACGAACGCACTAAAAAAGATAGTAAAGAAGAATCTCGACTATATAGTGCTGAACTCATTGAATGATGCAGGAGCAGGATTTAAGTATGATACGAATAAGATAACTATCTTAAATAAGAATGGGGAACGTACAGACTATCCGTTAAAGACAAAAAGAGAAGTTGCCTCTGATATTATAGACAAAACCTTAGAATAATGCGTCACAGACAGCTAGTCTGAAAACAAATCGCTCTTTATACTTGTTCAATAAAGATAGACGGAACAAAACTAACGCTGTTTGATGGCAATAAAAGGGTTCAGAATACCAAAAATATTATTCCTCATTTTCACATTATTGATTGTGGGAGGGTTTGCTCTAAACTGGTTTATGACCTATCGGTTACAATCGAAATTGAATGAACACCTGAGTGAGGAAGTACTAAAAGCCACAAACGGTTTCTATCGCTGCTCGTTCGACAATCTTTCTGTAGGATTATTTTCCGGAGAGCTTTCCATTCAAGGAGTTGAGCTAAAGCCGGACTCGATAGCTCTCGAGCAATGGAAGAAAGGGGACAGTTTACCTGAGATTTATTATAATATCCATATCGGGGAAATCCACTTTAGAGGTATAAACCTCACATGGCGAAAAGATTATACAAACCTACACTTCAGTTTGTTTGAGCTAAAATCACCTGACATTAAAGTTGTTCAGCCAGTTTTATCATATGTACAGAAGAAAGAAAAGCATCCGAATAAAGACCTGAGAACGTTATATGAGGTCGTTTCCCCTTATATCGATGAGCTGGCCGTTAACCGCATAAGGCTTAGTAATGCCTATGTTCATTATGTAGTCGAAGACTCAGTCTCACCAGTTATTTATGGTTTGAAGGATGCTAATTTCAGGGCTTTCAATTTTCGTTTAAATAAAGACTCTTATGATTCTGGCAAACTACTTTATTGCGACCATTTTGAGTTTGAAGCAGATCAACCGCAACAGCTTCTTTATAGTGATCAGCTAATACTGGAGACTCAAAACATAAAGCTGAGTACCATCGAATCACTGATCAGCATTGAAGGAGTTCATATTGCACCGAAAGAAAGCTTTTGGAACGACAGGATGCATAACCCCGGCGGATATATAAAGGCCGAAATAAAATCGGTTGCCCTGAAAGGAGTTGGTTTCAAGAGGGAGAATGCAGAAAACTATCTCCATGCTACTTCTTTTGATATAGCGTCTACAGATATACAGTATTATAGTGTGAGAGGTGGGTCACAGCAGGAAGAAGAGGAGGATAAATCACCAACCGATACAATAAATGATCAAACATGGTCGCTCTACGGAATACTATCGCCCATCCTGCATAGTATATCCATTGACAAGATAGGGATTGAGAAGACAAAGTTCAACTATACACTGACACAGAAAGGATATACGGATGTTTATACGCTTTATCATTTTGATTTTCACGCAAATAACTTCCTCGTAGACTCTCTATCCGAACAGCAGAAGAAGTTCTGGTATGTGGACAACTTCACCCTGACGGGAGATAACATCAATGGGTTGATGGAGAGTAACAACTCAAATATAAGTGCCAATAGTTTATATCTGAGTACAATAGATAGCAGCTTCCACATATCGGATATCAAAGTGAAAGCATTGTCTTCAAGTTCATCCAAAGACTATATGTCAGGAGGAATCAAGCAGATAAGTATAGAAGGACTCGATTACGATAAGGGAGTTTCAGCCAACCAACTACGGATCGACTCTTTCAATATAGATTACTATAAGGTTGCTCAGGATGTACCTAAGCAATCAAAGAGCAAGGGTTCCGAAAAGCCGGAAGATATACTGGATATGTTCACTCCTTATGCTGATTATCTGTCGGTAAGAAATATCAATCTGAAAGATGCAAATGTCACCTTTCACGATAAGGCAATGCAAGAAACATACCGCCTGCGACATTTGAATTTCTATGCTACAGAGTTCCTTATCGATGAGCAGACCAGAAGAGCATCACGGTATCTTTTTACATGTAATGATATCGGGCTGTCCATCAAAGACTTTGACAACTTGCTACCGGGAGGCTATTATCGCCTACAGGTGAAGGATGCTGATATTTCTACGCTGACCGGAAAGTTAAAACTGGAAGATGTACGGCTTATACCTCAGACAGCAACATGGACAGATGCTCCTGATACATATTACGACTTTAAGACATCACTGATAGACATTCGTGGCTTTAACAATGAGGCCTATGCAAATAATAAAGCTATACAGGTAAAGTCACTTAAGATAGCTTACCCTGACATCAGGATCGTAAAGACAGGTGTATCAACCGGACAAAAGAAGGACACAGCGAACAAGGGACTTTTATCCAGAATGACCAGCCTATTTGCTGATACAATAAATATCGCAGGAGCAAAAGTAGCTTTTTCCGATAAGATGGGAAGAGATAGTACGAAGGCCGATTTATACGCTTTAAACCTAAGGTCTTTAGATTGGACGCCTCACAAAGGATTAGATATAAAGGCGTTGATATTGCAGTCTCCTGTCATCACCAATGTGTCTCATAAAGCAGGAGAAGCCGGACAGGCAGACAAGAACCAGGCATTAGGCGCGTTAGGGAAGCATATTAATATCGAGACGTTTGTTATAACTAACCCTCAGCTCAGTCACCGGCAACCCGATCTAAAACTTCTGTTCAAGACAGAATCATTCAACTTTTCAGGATTGCATCTGGCTAAACAGGATAAGTCAGTACTAAACCTCACTTCTGTAAATCTGATAAAGCCATATATCAATATCGACCAAAGTTATCAGGTAAAAGTAGATACTGTATCGGATAAATCATTGAACCGGAGCCCCTATGCCATACTGAGGCCTTATGTGAATGAAGTAACCATTAAGGACATCAATATTTCGGATGCAAATATCAACTATAACCATGCGCTTGACAAGAAAGTGATCAGCCATAGGGCTATCAATAAGACCAACCTTAGTATAGATGGTCTGTCCCTCAATACTGATCTGGGAGAAATGGATATGGACGACTTCCGCTTTAATACGACAGACCTTAGATTCCCTATTATGGATGGTTTCTATACATTGGCTTTTGGCAGAATAGAACTGGACAAGAAACAAGGTCGGGCACAGATATCCGGTATGCACATGATCCCCGCATATCCCAAAATGGAATTCTCTCATAAACACCCTCTACATAAGGACTGGTTCGATGTGAGTGTAGGCAATATCTCACTTTTGGGAATAGACTATCCATTATTCTTCAAGAGCAATATCCTTAAAGCGTCCGGTCTGGAAGTGGATAAGGTTATGCTCAGGAACCTGAAGAACAAGCAGATATACACCCCTCCTAAGATGCAGCCGATGATTTATACAAAAATACAGGAACTGCCTATTGGACTGGATATTGCGAAAGCTAACATCACCGATTTTTCGGTTGTCTACGAAGAACTGCCCAAAGGCGGTACAGAAACAGGCAAGATACTCTTTAGCAATATGAACGGCAGCTTCTCTAAGCTTACTAATATGGCCTCCTATCCTGAAGAGTATATGCGGCTCGATATAGATGGTCGCTTCATGGATAACGGACATTTTACAGCTCGATGGGATATGCCCATCAGTTCGGACTATGATTGTTTCGTATTAGATGCCCGACTCAAAGACTTTAACCTGAGGGAGCTGAATCAGATATTCCTTCCATTGGCAAAAGCCGAGATCACAAAAGGAACCCTGAACGATTTCCGGTTCATAACAGAGGCTACCAGTATGGATGCACATGCTGATATGCTGTTTCTGTATAACGACCTTAAGCTGAGTATCCTTAAAAATACCGAGACGGAAGAACCTAATAAATTCCTGACCAGTATGGCAAATATAATAGTCAGGTCGAATAATCCGAATAAGCCCAAGTCGAAACCGCGTGAGGCAAATATCTATATAGAACGTGATCCTTACCATTCCTCATTCAACTACTTCTGGCAGATCATACAACCGGCAGTAGTAGAGTCGGTCGGAGTGTCGCAAGGAAAACAGAACCGGTTGAAGAAAGTTGCAGGCTTCTTTACAAAAGTGAAGAACTTCTTTAGCGGGAAGAAGGGTAAAGAAGAGAAGCCTCAGACTCTACCTGAATAACCGTCCCTGATAAGTCTCCCTTTCAGCAAAACGCTTAAGCACCTTTGCTGTAAACTCAAAGTTCTTCAAACCCCAATCGGGAGCAATCAGAAGCTGCTTGGGTGATTGTGAGATAAACCGCTCTATTATAAAATCAGGATTCAGTCGTTCCGCGAAGTCGATACATAGATCGATATAATCGTCTACCTCAAACAGGTCGAACCAATCGGGATGCTCCCTGTGCTGTTTTGCCATCACTGTACCTTTTATCAGTTGCAGTTGATGGATTTTCAGTGTAGTCAGAGGCAACTTAGATACAATGTCTGCATGTCCCAATATTGTTTCTCTGCTCTCGTGCGGTAGCCCCAAGATAAGGTGCGCACCTGTATAGATTCCTTTCGCTACCGTTTTTCGGATAGCCTCCTCACTTTCGGCATGGGTATGACCCCTGTTTATAAATTCCAGAGTAGCATCCTGTGTCGATTCCAGCCCATACTCTATTATAAGGAAAGTCCGTTTACTTAGCTCAGCAAAATAGTCCAGTAGTTCGTCCGGCATACAGTCGGGGCGGGTACCTATAATCAGTCCGACAACATCAGGATAAGCCAGTGCCTCTTCGTACAAAGCTATCAGCTTATCTATACTATCATACGTATTCGTATATGACTGAAAGTAAGCCAGATATTTCATGTTTGGATATTTGTAGGAGAAGAATGCAATACCATCTCTCAGCTGATCGCCGACCGATCGTTGCTTACCGCCATATCCGGGACTGAAACTCTGATTGTTACAGTAAGTACATCCGCCTACAGCCTTCGATCCATCTCTGTTAGGGCAGGTAAACCCTGCATTTACCGATATTTTCTGTACCTTATGGGGGAAGTGTTGCCTAAGAAGCTCACCGAACTCTTTGTAGAATTTGTTTTCCATCCTAGTGGTCACTTTATGGTCACCTCACGGCTACCGTCTTCCAATGCTTTTATATATACATTTACAGTATCATGCGGCAAAAGGTCTTCCACTTTTTCCGGCCATTCTATAAAACAAAGGCTTCCACTATAGAAGTAGTCTTCGTAACCGAAATCATAAGCCTCTTCTATTTTGTTTATCCGGTAAAAATCGAAGTGGTATATAAGTTCGCCGCTATCGGAACGGTATTCGTTTACAATAGCAAAAGTAGGGCTGTTTATCGTATCCGAAACGCCCAGATTCTCACAAATGGATTTTATAAAAGTAGTCTTACCTGCACCCATTTCACCTCGAAAGGCAAATACAGTATTGTCACCCATGCCCTTTATAAATTCGATGGCGGTTTCGTCTATTTTATCAAGAGATTCTATTTTCAAGTTCATTTATCTAATATTTATTTTTTATGCAAAGATAGAGTAAGTAATCTTTGAGAAATAAGATTTTAACTAAAACCTTACAAAACTAACATTAGTTACAAGTTTGCCTTGTCTCCGCTTCGGCGATTTCCAATTCGTCGCCCTATCGGGCAGTTACAAGTTACAAGTATTTTTCTTTGGGGCTTTGCTGCTCCCTCTCTCTTGGAGAGGGCTGGGGAGAGGTGGATTTTAACTAAAACCTGACATTAATTACAAGTTTTAGCTACACTTTGCTCCGCTGAACGATGTCTCTAGCCTGCTAGCTTAAAGCTCCTCTAGTACACTCATCATCAATTAGCTCCGCTGAATGTTATTTCAAAGATCGTTTCATTGGCACATCAGCATATTTACCTCGTCTTCACTTCGGTGAACGTTGTTTGCCAATCGGCACATTGATACACGATAGATAAACTTTCCTAAAATAGTTAATATCCAAGAAAATATACCATTGGTCATAAGCAAACAGCCGTTTGTCAAATATATTTGAACCGTATAAGCCTGAAAAGTACCTTTGAAACAAAAAAGTAAGGGAAATGAAAAGACAAACAACTTTAACCTGACTTTGGATTTTATTTAATTCATTCGAAATTTTACTCAGAACACCTGATGAACTTTGGACTCAAATTGTATGCTTTGGGTATGGATGTTTTTTTGTCTATACATAAAGTACATAACCGGGAAACAATCCTGATTAATGGGCATAACACCTTTAGTAACATCTTTACAGACAATCATTCAATCATTGCCTCTGTAGGCATGGGGCATATACTACTACACACACGATCCGCATTTAGCGACTACCTTTCCTCATTATGTTTACTCATGAGCCCTACAGGCTCGAAATGCAAAAAAACAAAAGAAAGAGCGGCAGGAATATTGAAATTCCTCAACAATTACCTTTATCTGTCTTTTTTGTCTTCACAGTCCACTCTGCAGCTTGGGAAAGTAGCACTGGAAACCCTAAGGTTGTTGAAGCTCTTTCTTTTTCTTATCGGCAAATGTAAACATTAAAATAGTAAAATTCCATATCAACAAACTCAAAACAAACGAAATTATGAAACCAGCTAACTTTAAAACTCTTCTATTATCTATTATCGCCTGTTTTTGGATATTGGGCATCAATGCACAGGTTACTATAGGCTCGAATACACCGCCACATAAGGATGCGCTTCTCGATCTGATGGAAGAGGCGGGCGGTACTTCTACCAAAGGGGTGCTGATGCCTCGTGTATCGCTCAGTTCGACTGTATTAGCCGATCCAATGGAAAACCATGTGGCAGGAATGACGGTTTACAACACAAACACGGCTGCGGATGTAATTCCGGGCTACTATTATAATAATGGTACGCGTTGGATACGATTGGTAGCGGAAACAGACCGGTTCTTCTATATACCGTCTATTGTACTGCCTACCGATACGGGGGATCCCTCGTATGACGATGTGTTGAAACAGTTTTCTTTAAATCTGTACGGTATTTATGCCGGACAATTCGGTATGACTGACCTTACTACTACTGTAAAAAGTCCGAGTGCAGCCACTCTGCCTGTATTTGCCAGCGACAATCTGGATTATTTTGTCATCTACTATGACAAAGATGTTTTCGAGATCGTGTCGTTGAGTAACACGGGTGTACTGGTCTACAAACTGGTGGATGGTTATGCTATATCGGAAAAAACGTATATGAATATTGTACTGAAAGTAAAATAACACAACTGATGAAAAGGATAAATAATATGGCTATTAAACGTTCTTGTTTGATAGTGCTACTGATATTTACTTCTGCCATTGCATCAGTAAATCTGATGGCGCAGGCAGAACAGACGATGTACTGGATTGGGGGAACAGGAAACTGGAATGACTTGTCGCACTGGTCGTTTAAATCAGGGGAACAGGATACAGAGTTACCTTCTTCGGTACCAACGGCGACTACAAAGGTGATTTTTGATGAAAAATCGGGAAATAAGTCTAATCCATTGGCGGCATATACGGTGACTTTAAATGTCGCGGCTAGTATAAAGTCTCTTACATTTACAGAAACATTAAGTGATTCAAATCCACTTACAATCTTAGTTAGAAATACTCTGGTGGTCACCGAAGATGTCACATTGCAACGCAATGTAATCTTTTATGCCCATACTGGTTATAGTAATATTGATAATGCCGGTTATTCACTCGGTATGCAGCCTGTAGAAGGCTATACCTCTATGCTGACTATGAACGGAGCACAGATGAACACTTACTTCTCAAAAAAAGGGGAAGGCAACTTAAATATCGAGGGAGAAATAAACTCAAATTACACTCTGGATTTTAATGGAGGAACTGTAAACTATAGTGGTGAAAACCTTACTAATGCCTTGATTACTGCTACAGGAAGTACTGTAAATTTCCCTAATCTCAACAATCTCACCAGCTCGGGAACATATACTACTAGACTTTCAGCAACCTCTGCAGCTGTAATCAACTTCCCACTCTTAACAACATACGATACTGGCGGAGGAATTACAATGTCCAATTCTGATACCAAAATCAATTTTCCGGAATTATTATCTCTTACGATAGGAACATTGTATATGGCTAATGCCGGAAACAGCAATCCTAATCTATTAAACTGCCCCAAAGTACTTTCCATTAATGTTACCGGAACAACTACTTTCTCACATTCCGGCACCTTGAATGCACCTCTTTGTAAATCGTTTACAGGAGGAAGCATGAATCACTCTTCCTCAACTCCCTTGCTCTTCCCTGCACTGGAAGCTTTTACACTTTCGGGAAATATGAATAATAACAATTATGATCCAATTATGAAACTAGGAGAAAATACCATAGTTACAGTAAATTCATGGTTGTTTCCCGGTAAACTCACTGCAAATAAATCCGAATTTAATATTATCAATGGTAGTTTCCGTAATGCTTACGGTAGTGTCAGAATATACAAGGTAACTATTAAAAACACTTCAACAACAGCCGAAATCTTAAATTCCGGAATCATCGATGAGCTTACTTTCGAGAATGCAGGGGGTAGTTTCCTCCGAAGTGGAACTATTGATATACTACAACTAGCTCCTTCACAGGCATATACAATAGCCTCCGACAGAACACTTACTATTACAGGCAATATCATAGACAATACCGCTGCCTGTGAGGCATATTACAGCATCTCTGATGGTACAATCAAAAACAACAGTGGAGAAAATATTGTACTTACCAATGCTGTTATCTCAAATGTAGCATCTAAGGGTACAAACGGCTTCGAGGTAACAGGAATAGATGGAGGAGGTAACACTGCCACTCCGGCCGCAGCCGACTGGACATTTACGGAACCAGGCACTAAAACTCTGTACTGGGTAGGCGATGCAGGCAATCATGAGTGGAACGACAAAGGCAACTGGTCTGATGGCGGTGGAGGATATTGTATGCCTACTCGCTTCGACAATGTGGTTTTTAATGAAAGCTCTCTGGTCACAAAAGACGTTACTGTTACTGGTATTGCTGCCGAGTTTCACGACATCACTGTGACCGATGACTTTACTCCTCCGTCTACTGACTTGTTCAGCGGAACAATGTATTGCTATGGCTCATGGTACATGATGAAACCGGGCATAACAATGTCAAATCAGGTAATATTTTGTTCGACTGACCTCGGTGAAACCATTACTACAAGCGGCGCTATATTTAATTTAGTACATTTTAACAGCACAGAGGGAGGCTGGATACTGCAGGACAACTTCACTGCCGGTTCCAATCTTACTTTTACTGGCGGAACTCTGAATACCAACAGTAAAGATGTAACAGTGAAAAACTTTGTAGGAAATATTCCAACGATGGGATATTACTACCGTGATCTCATTCTGGGTGCCTCTACCATATCTGTACTTAACTGGATGTACGCCGGCATACTGAATGCAGGCACTTCCCATATTATAGTTAACGGAAGTACCTTCACAGACAATCTAGCTAATTCTGAATACTATAATGTCACAGCCACCTATTCCAGTATAACTCTAACTGCGGGAAATGGCAAATTCAATTCCGTCACAGTTTCCAGAGCAAATGCCACAGTTACTGTCCCCAATAGCATGGAAGTTAATATTCTCAATTTGCCGGCAAACTGTAATTTTATTGCCGGAAATAGTATTGACCTGACTATAACAGAGAATCTGATAAACAATACTCCCGATTGTAGCGGACTGATGACAATGCGCTCATCCTCATTGGTGGGAACCAACCATTTCAATCTAAGATCTGATAAAGATATACATATACCTAATGTATGGATGCAGAGAGTACACGCAAGCAAAATCGACGGAAGCACCGGTAATTTTACGGCAACAGGAGTAGATGAAGGCAATAACAACGGATGGACATTCTCAAGCGCAGCATCGAAAGATCTTTACTGGATAGGAGAAGCAAAAGATAACAAATGGGAAACTGCCCTCAACTGGACAACTGATCCTAATGGCAAATCTATAGAAGGCGGTTGTGTACCTACAATGGCAGACAATGTATATTTCAACCAATATTCATCCACAGATGGCAATGGATTCACGATTACAGTTCCAAACACAACATACGGAGGCCGCTTCAACAATATGATAGCTGAGAATGATGCTCCATCTGGAATCGTCTTTACCAGCGGAACGCTATACTGCTATGGCAATACAGTAAAGTTAGGAAAAACAATGAGGTTTAGTACAATTCATTTATTAGGTGATGCACAGGATGGTGAATGGATCAATAGTAGTAGCTCCTACGTTTATTCAAGCACACTAACCATAAATAATGCCAATGCCAAATGGAAAATATCCAATGATATGATAAAATTCAACGACTTTAATATAACTGCTGCTTCACAGGTAGATTTTGAAATGGATAACTGGATGGGGAATAGGATTTCCATAAGCAATACAACCCTGAATCTGAAGATAACAAAATTAGAATCAACAAATTTCACTCTAGGTAGCAATGTTACATTAAATGCAGAAGATGTGAATATGAAATTCACAGGAAGCAACTCAACAGGTAGTTTTTACTCCAGCAGCAGTACTTTTGGAAATTATGTAAATATCAAAAATGCAAATATCACCACTAAACAATGGATATATTCCGGTAACAGTGCCAGTACCAATCTTAATCAGATACAATCAGAAGGTAGTACAATAAATGTATCAGGTAATTTTACAGGACGAAGCGATCACAACTATAATATTGTCAATGCAACTTCAACCGGCTATACAATTAGTGGCGGCATGTATATCGATGACCTGATCTTAAACGGTAATTATACCCTTAGCGGAAATAACACCTTCGGCAAGCTTACATTAATACCCAAAGGAATAACATTACGTCTTGCCGCCGGAAGTACCCAGACCATAAACAATGATCTCATACTGAACGGCACCCCATGTAATTTCAACTACCTGCGTGCAGGCTCCGAGACAGGAGCTACACAGACCAGCAGCACGGCAACGATTGTCTACAACAATCCAAGCCACAACAAATTTGATTATCTGTATGTAGGAGGAATCATTGCCAGTGGCACAACTCTCGAGTTCGATGTCAACAGTAGTTCATATGGAAAGAACGAAAACGTAGTCTTCCTCGATGGCACGCCGGGGCTCATTGGCCTGCCCGACAATGAGACTTGCAAAACCACTTGGGATGAAGATGAAAATGATGATCCGGCAGCATATATTATTTCAGCAGAAGCATTCTATGGAGGGCCACTGTCCACATATACATGGGAGAAGAAAAATGCAGAGGGCAAATTTGTAGTTCTACCTATAGATAATCCTAAAACTGTTAGCATAGACGCACGTGATCACGGACTGGACGGCACTTACAGAGTTAAGATAAGATACGATGAAACAGCAACAGGATCAGCTGTCTGTGAAGCGACTGATGAAATGACAGTCACTTACCAGCCGCCGGCTGTAATATTCCTCGACGGAACGAAAGTATCTACTGCTGCCTATTGCGAAACAGATAAAAACACTGTTGCCGACCTATCAGAGCAGCTAATGAAAGAATCACCTGTCGCAGAATATATTAAAAATCATGGCGGTATCATTAAGTGGTATAAGACCGAAGCGGGCGGAGAAGCTCTCGATGAAGAATCTTTGTTAGAGAGCGGCAAGTATTACATCTCTGTCGCCAGTTCTAAATCAACTTGTATCAGCCAGCAACGATCGGAGCTAACCGTTGCAGTAAGCACAATGCCTGA
This sequence comes from Prevotella sp., assembly GCA_031285905.1. GTDB lineage: Bacteria > Bacteroidota > Bacteroidia > Bacteroidales > Dysgonomonadaceae > Dysgonomonas. The sequence continues at coordinate 13,130 of JAITVH010000055.1, read as the reverse complement.
GGCTGATGCAGGTGAAGACATGAAGAGCAGCAACAAGAACTTCACGATGAATGCCAACCAACCTGAAACAGGACAAACAGGATTGTGGACTATTGTAAGCGGAAATGCAACTATAGCCGATCCGTCAAGCTACAATACTACTGTTACATTAGCGGATGACTCGAAAAGTGCAATACTGGAATGGACTGTTACCAACGGAGGCTGTTTTGCCAGTGACAGGGTAACCTTAGGAGAAAGCCCCTTTGCACCAATGGTCAATCCGGGAATCAGAATAAGGATTCAGAGATAAGCACAGAACGCTGGTTACTTCTTAATTAAACAATCTGAAAGCCGTAAGAGCAGAAATGCCTTACGGCTTTTATTTTTCACAACACTAATTATCAGCTAATTGCAAACAATACCACTGCTGTTTGCGTAAAAAATACGCTAAATATTTTGTGATTCTAAAATAACATCATATATTTGCGTAAAATATACGCAACTTTATTTTCAAAGATATGGCATCACCAGGTAAATATATTTATGAATATCCAAGACCGGCAGTAACAACAGACTGTGTTATTTTCGGGTTTGACGAAGGAGAGTTAAAGATTTTGTTGATAGAACGTGGAATAGAACCGTACAAAGGCAGGTGGGCACTTCCGGGAGGATTTCTCGACATGGATGAAGATGCTGAGACTTGTGCCAGAAGAAAGTTATTACAAGAGACCTGTCTCGAAAATATCTTTATGGAACAACTATACACATTCTCAGCTGTACAGCGTGATCCGCGCTATCGGGTAGTTAGTATAGCCTACTATGCGTTGGTAAAACTGTCGGACTACAACCCTCAGGCTGGAACAGACACCGACAATATCCAATGGTTTCCATTATCAGAAATCCCAGAACTAGCTTTCGATCATCAAGAGATAATAAAGGTAGCTATCGACCGGCTGAAAGGGAAAATCAAGTATCAACCTATCGGGTTCGAGTTGTTACCCGAAGAGTTTACATTACCAGAGTTACATCAGCTATATGAAACGGTGTTGCAGACCAAATTAGACAGGCGCAATTTTAGAAAAAAGATGCTGAGTTTCGGACTATTGATCGACAAAAATGAAGTTGTAGCCGGAGCACCGCACAGGGCACCGAAGATCTATAGCTTCGATAAGGAAAAATATGAGAAATTATCTAAAGAAGGATTTTATTTTGAAGTATAACGCCGAACACTTTACGACATGACTACAATAGACATAAACGACTTATTCAGAAAAGGAATGGAATTGCATAGTATAACAAATACGGCATATCCGTTGACTCCGACATCTCTGAGAGAATATGCTGTAAGAGACGAAAGATCTATTCAGGAGTTACTTGAGGAGGAATATCAGAATATGAATTGCTTGTCACTGTACTTTCATGTTCCATTTTGTAAATCGAAATGCAGATTTTGTGAGTACGTTGTTGTCTCAGGGAAAGAATCTGACTTAAAAGATGAATATGTAAATGCATCACTGAAAGAAATCGACTTATACAGTCAAATAATAGATAAAAATAAGCGAATATTGGGCTTTGACATAGGAGGAGGCACACCTACAGAACTAGGGCTACAACGAATAGAGAAGATAACGAATAAACTTTTCAACTCATTCAATCTGAATAATGAATTAACATGGTCTATAGAAACCACTCCTTATAATGCAGTAAATAAATCGGATGACTTAAAAGGAATATATGATCTGGGATTCCACCGTATTAGTATGGGGGTTCAGACGGTAAACACCGAATTATTAAAGAAAATGGAACGTGAAGGAGGAACACTCCTCTACCAGAGAGCTGTAGATGCAATACGGAATGCCGGGTATAAACGACTCAACATTGACCTGATGTATGGATTTAAAGAGCAATCTGTAGATGATTTCAAAAGCACCGTTGAATATACGGTTTCTCTTTCACCCGAATACATCACATTATATGAAATGAGATATAAATTGACTAAGATTGCAAGTGATGCGTTCGATGTTACTCAGTCCAAAATAAGCACACAATATAAAATTGCTTATGAGATACTAACCCAAAACGGATACAACGCTAATTACGGGAAAAATACATTCAGTAGGATTAAGGACGATCATGGCACGAGCGACTACCTCACAAACAGAGTAATCAATGCAACTCCCTATCTGGGATTAGGAGCCGGAGCGCAATCGTTTGGATTAAATTATTTAGCTTACAATCAGGGAGCGGCAACAAAGAGCATAGCTAAATATATTGACCATGTGAATAGTGGTAAATTTCCGATTCAGGATATTTATAACCTGCCCGAACAGGAAGTGATAGCAAAAGCCGTATCGGTTATGTTCTATTTCGGGTTTATAGATTTAGTTGCTTTCAGGCAAAGATTTGGTAAAGAATTAACAGGTAAATTTAAAGATGAAATTGAATATCTGAAAGCAAAGGATCTCATCATGATTGAAAATGACCTGTTTTACATAACAGAGAAAGGTGTTGCTAATCTGAATGGCGTTATTCCGATGTTTTATTCAGACAGGAGCAAAACAGAGCTTATGAATATGGATATAGAGAAACTATTACGATAATTATAAATAATAAACGATTATGAGATACAACACATATAATCTGCAATGGCTGCTAAATAAAGTAGAGAAAAAAGAGAACGTTAAATATCTTTTCTTTTGGGGACACGCACCCTCAAAAGATGGATCAGTTACAAAATCATGTTTCAGCCAATGGTGGCAAAGTCCATTCACCGTAAACGGAGTAAAATATGTAACTGCTGAACACTGGATGATGGCGAAAAAAGCGGAATTATTCAACGATAAGGATATATTAGAAAAAATACTAATAGCCAAATCTCCCGCAGAAGCTAAAAAACTTGGGCGAAAGGTAAAGAACTTTGATCCTAAAGTTTGGGGTGAAAACTGTTTTGACATTGTTTGCGAAGGCAACTATCACAAGTTCTCTCAACATGAAGACCTGAAAGAATTTTTGCTGGATACTAAAAATCGGGTATTGGTTGAAGCTAGTCCCGTAGATAATATCTGGGGAATAGGTATGGCTCAGGACAATGATCATGCCGAAAATCCACGCCTTTGGAAAGGATCGAATTTACTTGGTTTTGCATTAATGGAAGTAAGAGACAAGATAACACATGAATGCTGATTTTATAAACATAACAATAGAAAACCTAGCCGATGAGCATTTATGCTGCATTATCCGCAGTAAAAAGTCTCATCCGGGTATCGACGCAAAGCGGCAATGGCTTTCAGATCGGCTAAAAGAAGGTCATGTCTTCAGAAAATTAAATGCAACGGCTACCGTTTTTATTGAATATGCTCCTCTTGAAACAGCTTGGGTTCCTATAACCGGCGACAACTATTATTATATACATTGTTTATGGGTTTTAGGCGAGTACAGAGGAAAAGGGTATGCTAAATCGCTACTGGAGTATTGTCTGGCTGATGCTAAAGAAAAAGGAAAATCCGGTGTTTGTATGCTTGGAGCAAAAAAACAAAAGACCTGGCTTTCCGATCAATCATTTGTGAAGAAGTTCGGTTTTGAGGTTGTCGACACTACCGAGAATGGATATGAACTGCTTGCTCTTTCTTTTGATGGAACAAAACCAAAGTTTGCACAAAATGCCAAGAACGAGAGAATCGAAAACAAAGAGCTGACAATTTATTATGACATGCAATGTCCTTACATTTATCAATGTATTGAGATGATAAAACAGTATTGTGAAATGAACGATGTTCCTGTATCTTTAATTCAAGTGGATACACTACAAAAAGCAAAAGAACTACCTTGTGTTTTCAATAACTGGGCTGTGTTTTACAAAGGTAATTTTGAGACAGTGAATTTGTTAGATATTGCCTATTTGAAAAGAATACTCAAAAAATGAAAGAAAAAATGAATATGGACACCAGAATAAAACTCGCCGAGAAATCTTTACGGGGTTTATCTATTGGTGATGCCTTCGGAGATAGTTTCTTTGGCGACGAAGATGTAGCTGGAAATTGTATATATAATCGCACAATTCCTGCATATACAAAATGGGAATTTACAGATGATACTGTTATGGCTATTGCTGTAACTAATAATTTAAAACGATTTCATCATATCGATCAAGATGAGCTTGCTGCACAATTTGCAAAGAATTATGAAAAGGATCCGAACCGTGGATATGGAGCTTCTATTCATAGATTGTTACGCGGGTTGGGAGAAGGTAAAAGATGGCAGGAATTGTCCTCAGACCAATTTAATGGAGAAGGCTCTATGGGGAATGGAGCAGCTATGCGCTCTGCACCTCTCGGTTGCTTCTTCTATGATGATTATGATTTGCTAATTCAACAAACTTATAAATCGGCAGAAGTCACACATTGGAATATTGAAGCAAAGATTGGAGCTGCTGCAATCGCTGTCGCCGCTGCATTGGCTATTAATCTGAAATTAGAGAATAAACATATCTCAGGAGAGGAGTTTATACTTGCTGTAGCTGATAAATTGGAGGATAGTGACACTAAATCAAAAATAGTGAAGGGAGCATCACTTCCAAAATCGTATAAAATTGAAACTATTGTTTCAGCGTTAGGTAATGGGGTGAGGTTATTGTCAAAGGATACTGTCCCTATCGCTATTTGGTGTGCGGCGCATTACCTTGATAATTATGAAGAAGCTCTTTGGACAGCTGTTTCTGCTTTAGGTGATAGAGATACTATATGCGCTATGGTTGGAGGTATCGTCTGCCTATATGCAGAAGATAATACGATTCCTCAGAAATGGCAGGAATGGGTGGAAAAGGTAAAAGATAGTGGATTCATTTGAGTTTTAATTATGAAAAGGAAATTGATACTCAACTGGCAGGAATGTGGTCAGATAAGTCCGATAACGGAAATAGCTCATTAACGCGGATATTACTATTCTATGTAAAAGATATGGAGAAAAACTTCATACCTTCTTTTTCGAAGCAATGTAAAGAATAATAAGAATCTGAGGCAAAAGAATAATAAACTGAATAATAAGAACGGGAAAAACAGAAAGACTCGCGTATCTCCATCCAAAACTCAAAAATGTTATAGGTAGAGTTATCCAAAAGGTATTTTCGAATACACTTCCATAAAAAGGTCGGAAGGATATAACGAGAATAAGGATAATGATCCTAATAAATTATATACTATAACTATAAGGAGTGAAATACTTTTTCTATCCATAGTGTAAATATAAGAAATTATAACAATGAAACAATATGAAATAAGAGCCGATTACGACCGCGATACAATCGTTGTCTATCAGGCATACCGGGACGAAATAGGAAAACCCGCAGCAAAGAACAAGAAATTTACTCCGCCATTTTCATTCAGCAGGATGACATGGATAAAACCATCCTTCCTATGGATGATGGAACGATGCGGATACGGACAAAAATCAGGGCAGGAATGTATTCTGTCCATCAGAATCAAACGCTCGGCATGGGAATATGCTTTATCGCAAGCAGTACTTACCCACCCTACAGAACGGGTGTATGCTAATGGCGAAGAATGGAAAGAACTCATTGATAAAGCCACCGTGAACGTCCAATGGGATCCGGAACGTTCTATCAGGGGAGCAAAGCTCGATTACCGTTCTATTCAGGTAGGTATCAGCCGCCATCTGATCGAAGAATATAACAACGACTGGATTGTGGATATACAGGATTGTACCCCTTTGGTACATAAAATATATCAGCTGAAAATGAATGGTCGCCACGATAAAGCAAAAGAACTACTGCCTAAAGAGAAGGTATATCCTATATCGGAAGAAATAATGAAAAGACTGGGTATGGACTGATATGGAAACAATCTATTTCTACAGTGTAAATGATGAATATAGCGAACTCTCTAATTTTGCCTATTATGAGATTAGCATAGATGGGTTACGCTGGCCTACTGTAGAGCATTATTTTCAAGCTCAGAAATTTGCTAACAAAGCATATCAGCGAAAAATAAAAACAGCTGATAATCCTATGTTGGCAGCAATGTTGGGGCGTGACAGGAAGCAGAAGCTAAGGAAAGACTGGGAGTCTGTGAAAGTCTCGGTAATGAAACAAGCCCTGATGGCAAAATTCACGCAACATGCTGACTTGAAGAGTTTATTGTTGTCTACAGGTGATGCAAAACTTGTTGAGCATACAGATAATGACAGCTATTGGGGCGATGGAGGTAATGGAAAAGGGCGTAATATGCTGGGCTGGCTATTAATGGATATCAGAGAAGAATCTAGAAAAACAAAGTGCTCAAACTAATTTAGAAATTACTTACAGATGGGATTTAGAACATATTTGATATTAAGAATAGAGGATGAAGATACCGAGCTCTTTGAAAGCAATAATGCTATGCCTCTATTTTGGATCGGGCTTTTAGATCGTAATATTATCTCTGATTCTAAACCATCATGGATACATTATGATGAACTAGTTGAAAGCAAAGATGAATTAAATCTCGAGCGGTTTACAGACATTAGGCCTAATCCTATGTGGTTTTATGTGAATAGAGTGCAATTTGAAGTGAACACGGAACGAATGAGTAAATATCTGGAGAATAAATATGCAGAGTTATTCCCTTTATTTTCTGATTTCACAAACTATATCCGTTCTAAGTTTGACCATGAAGATAATGAGATCATGATTGACATGGCCATGATGGCTAATATGGATGGGGCAATGCCTCTACTTGATGATATATATGACGAAATAGCCAGAATAAACAAGGGAGAAAATCTCTCTGATAAGTTTTTTCTCCCATCTGATTTGATCACGACAGCCACAGGCTATGGATACACAGATTTCAAGGTTTTCTCATCTATTTATAATGAACTAGAAGAAAAAACTTTGTATACTAAAAGGATTCAGCGTGAACGGTCTTATCCCAAGGGGCAATTCCGTTGGCAATCATTTGTTTGGTTTTCGTTTATATTGCTACTCTGCCCGTTTTTCAGTGTTCTTATGTTTCTAATGATTAAACAACAAGGAATCTCGTTTTACGGAATAGTCGGAATATTAAGTAATATCGGATTTTACTGGTATAGTATTTATCAGGTAAGGAAGCAAATCTTATTATTTAAAAAGAAATAATGAAAAAAACAACATACCTGAAAGGTGATGCTACATCACCTCAGGCAAGTGGAATAAAAATCATTGCTCATATCTGTAATGATATTGGAGGTTGGGGCAAGGGCTTTGTTCTGGCTATCTCGAAACGTTGGCCGGAACCCGAGAAAGCATACCGTTTATGGCACAGAGAACGCGCAAAGAATGATTATGCTTTAGGCAATATTCAGATTGTACAGGTTGAGCCATATGTATACGTTGCCAATATGATCGGGCAAAGAGGTACAAAGACGGGGAGAAGCACTGGAGTTCCTGTACGTTATGAGGCTATTGAGGCTTGTCTGGAAAAACTAGTAGAAGAAGCTAAGGATTTGAGTGCAAGTGTTCATATGCCCCGTATCGGCTGTGGACTAGCCGGAGGAAAATGGGAGAAAATAGAACCTCTTATTAAGAGAACATTAATTAAGAATGATATAGATGTATATGTTTATGATTTTTGAATAGTCATGAAAACATTTGAGAACGACATTTTAAATGAAGGCTTAAATATAGCTATGGAGTTTGGCGAAAATTGGCTTAATCCCATCCAAGAGAGGCTTTCCAGAAAATACCCGAAGCTAGATGAAGAAGATTTGGATTATCTAAACATATACTGTCGGGAAGCAATGTTTGAAGGACATCAATTTATACCCAAAATATTAGACGATGCAGATAAACCTATACTATCTGACCAGTTGTCAGAACTATTTTCAGACTTTATAAGAAATAAATATAATTGGATAAATAAAGAAAACATAAATCGTCTGTTTAGTCAGGGATGCTATTATGCCTGGAAAGATGGTTATTTATAAAAGAACAAAATGAACGAACAACATAAAAAAAGAATAGGAAAATTCCTAAGCCTCGTTTTACGTCACGAGCCTCAGAAGATAGGTATCCGACTCGACGAAAACGGTTGGGCAGACGTGCAGGAGCTTATACAAAAATGTGCAATGCACAGAGTAAATTTCACAATGGCAGAGCTGGAAGAAATAGTAGCTACAAATGACAAGAAACGCTACTCATTCAATGAAGATAAAACAAGGATACGCGCCAATCAGGGGCATTCGATAGAGATCGACCTCACCCTGTCTCCTGTCGAGCCACCGGAATTTTTATATCATGGTACAGCCGACAGATTTTACACCTCGATGATGTCAGAAGGAATAAAGAAAATGAGCCGTCAACATGTGCATTTAAGCAAAGACAAAGAAACCGCACATAAAGTAGGTTCACGACATGGGCGACCGATAATTCTTACTATCTTGGCAAAACAAATGTATCACGATGGAATCGAGTTTTTTCAATCCGATAATGAGGTTTGGCTCACCGACTTTATCGACCCGAAATATATATCGAAATAGAATATGAAAACAACATTATACAGGCCAATAGGTCTGAAAGAACTACAATTAATAATCGGTTTGGATTTCAAAGCTTTTCCTCCACGATTGGAATGGCAACCGATATTCTATCCCGTACTCAATCAGGAATATGCGGAGCAGATAGCTGAGAAATGGAATACGAACGATGAATTCTCTGGCTATTGCGGTATTGTAACTAAATTTGACTTACCGACGGACTACCTACAGAAGTATGAAGTTCATAATGTAGGAGGCTTTATACATAATGAACTATGGGTTCCTGCCGAAGACCTTGATGAATTCAACAGCCAGATCATAGGAAGTATCGAAATCGTAAAAGTATTTTTCGGAGAGGACTTCAATACTTCAAACAATGATATTGCCACCCAATATATTCTAAAACAGTTATAACTATGAACACCAAAATCATCCTAATAAAAGACGACATAACAACCATACAAGCCGATGCCATCGTAAATGCCGCCAACTCTTCCTTGCTCGGCGGAGGTGGTGTCGATGGCGCTATACACCGCAAGGGCGGAAGCCAGATTCTCGAGGAATGTAAAGCTATTCGCAACAGGCAGGGTAAATGTGCCACAGGACAAGCTGTTTATACTTCTGCAGGACAGCTTCCGGCAAAATATGTCATACACACTGTAGGACCTGTGTGGAACGGTGGAGGACGAAACGAGCCTAAACTATTAGCTGACTGCTATTCTAACTCACTTCGATTGGCAAATGAGCTAGATGTAAAAACTATTGCTTTCCCCAATATCAGCACAGGTGTGTACAGATTCCCGAAGAAAGAGGCTGCCGAAATAGCTATCCGGACAGTCCTCGATTTTATAAGCAAAGAGAACCGGACTGTTGAGGAAATCACCTTCGTCTGCTTCGATGACGAGAACTATCTCCTGTATAAAGAACTACTGAAAATATAGTTAAAGAAAGGCTTCATTTTCTCATCAAACATCCTACCTTTGTTATTATTCAAGTCTTATAACAAAATCGTAGCTTACTATGAGAAAATTGATCCTTTCGCTCTTAATATCAGCAATAGCCCTACCGCTGATATCCGCCCAAGAAGCACGGCTGCTCCGTTTTCCAACATCGAACGGACAGGAAGTAGTCTTCTCTTATGCAGGAGACCTGTATAAAGTATCTATCAACGGAGGAGAAGCCAAACGCCTCACCTCGCACATCGGATACGAGATGTTTCCGAAGTTCTCGCCGGATGGCAAAACAGTCGCTTTCACCGGACAATATGACGGCAACACCGAAGTATATACAATACCTTCGGCAGGAGGCGAACCGCTTCGCATTACCTATACCGCCACAAACAGCCGTGATGATATAGGCGATCGTATGGGACCCAACAACATCGTAATGGGATGGACACCAAACGGAACCGATATCATCTACCGTAACCGCATAAGCGACGGATTCTCCGGCAAGCTATACCTTGTGAATAACGAAGGCGGTCTGTCAAATGTCATACCACTACCCGAAGGTGGCTTTTGCAGTTACTCCCCCGATGGAAAGAAGCTCGCCTACAACCGCGTAATGCGTGAATTCCGCACATGGAAATACTACAAAGGAGGTATGGCAGACGACATCTGGATATACGACCCCGCAACCGGATCGGTAGAGAACATCACCAACAACGATGCACAGGACATTATGCCAATGTGGATCGGCGACGATATTTACTTCATATCCGACCGCGACCGCACTATGAACCTGTTCATGTACAATACAAAGACCAAGCAGACAAGCAAGGTCACCAACTTTACCGAATACGACATCAAGTTCCCGAGCTTTCACGGTAATACTATCGTATTCGAGAACGGCGGCTATATCTATAAACTGGATGCAGCAAGCAAACAGCCTGTAAAGATCAATATCACACTGGCATCAGACAACATCTATGCCCGCAGCGAGATCAAAGACGGACAGAACTACTTCACAGCGGCTAGCCTGTCTCCCGACGGGGAACGCCTTGCTGTAACCTCTCGCGGAGAAGTGTTCAACATCCCTTCTGAAAAAGGCGTTGTGAAGAACATCACCCGCTCAGCGGGAGCACACGACCGCAATGCCGAATGGTCTCCCGATGGTAAATCTATCGCATACATATCCGATGCTACTGGCGAAACCGAGCTTTATCTGCAGGATGCAACAGGCTCTGAACCGGTACAACTGACGAAGAACAACGACACCTATATCCGTTCGTTCAGTTGGAGTCCCGACTCCAAGTCGATCGTCTACACCGACCGTAAGAACAGGATAAACCTGCTGGACGTATCGTCAAAGCAAAAGAGCGTACTGCTCACCGACCCTGCGGGCGAACCGCGCGCAGTGGCTTTCTCACCCGATAGCAAATGGCTGACATATACTCGCTCCGAGTCTAACGAATTCGATGTGGTGTATGTATTCAACATTGCAGCTAAGAAGGAATACCCTGTGACCGACAAATGGTACGAGTCGTACAATCCTGCATTCAGCAAGGATGGCAAATACCTGATATTTACTTCCGACCGCGACTTCAATCCGATATACGGACGTAAGGAGTGGAACCATGTATATACCACTTCGGGTGGCGTGTACCTCAGTCTGTTATCGAAAGACACCCCTTCCCCATTCCTGGAGAAAGATGCAGAAGTGAAGACAGGCGATGCCAAGAAACCCGAAGCCGCTAAGAAGGATTCGCTGAATACCGTGAAGATAGACTTCGACGGCATCACTGACCGCATCGTGAAGCTGCCGATAGCCCCGTCATACTACTGGGGATTCTATAGCGATGGCGAAAAGGTATATTACAACAAGCCCGGCAATGCCATGATGTACGACCTGAAGAAGCAAAAGGAAGAAACCATTGCCGATCAGGGAGCATCGATCCATATAGGAAATACAGATAAGAAAGCGCTATTCCTGAGAAACAAACAGCTATTCGTCACCGCTATCCCGTCGGCTAAGACCGATCTGAAAGATGCGGTCAACATGTCGAACATGAAGATAACCACAGATTACCCGATGGAATGGGCGCAAATATTCGACGAGGCGTGGCGCGTGTACCGCGATGGCTTCTATGTAGAGAACATGCACGGGGTAGACTGGAAAGCCATAAAGGCCAAATATGCCGTACTGCTGCCTTACGTGAAAAACCGCCTCGACCTGAACTATATAATCGGCGAGATGATCGGCGAACTCAACTGCGGTCACGCCTATGTGAATCCGGGCGAAGCCGACCGTGCCGACAGGATCAAGACCGGACTGCTCGGTGCAGAAATATCGAGAGACAAGAGCGGATTCTTCCGCATCGAAAAGATACTGCAGGGCGCATCGTGGGATCAGAAACTGCGCTCACCGCTTACCGAAGCAGGCATAGAGGCTAAAACAGGCGATTTCATCGTAGCAATAGACGGTGTACCGACCAACAGCGTAAAAGACATGTACGCCCTGTTGACCGGAAAGGCAGGCATACCTACCGAGATATCGCTCAACAGTAAGGCACAACTGGCAGGCGCACGCAAAATAGTGATCAGTCCGCTCGAAGAAGAATACTCGCTCTACCACTACGAATGGGTACAGAACAACATTAAGAAAGTAGAGAAAGCATCCGGCGGAAAGATCGGCTACATATACATACCTGATATGGGACCCGAAGGTCTGAATGAATTCTCTCGCTACTTCTATCCTCAGCTCGACAAGGAAGGCCTGATCATAGACGACCGTGCAAACGGCGGTGGAAACGTATCACCAATGATACTCGAACGCCTGTCGCGCGAACCGTACCGTCTGACAATGCGGCGCGGATCGAACCGTATAGGTACTGTGCCCGATGCCGTACAGGTAGGGCCTAAAGTATGTCTTATCAACAAATACTCGGCTTCGGACGGCGACCTGTTCCCTTGGGGATTCCGCGCACTGGGACTGGGCAAGCTGATCGGAACACGTACATGGGGCGGTATAGTCGGCATATCGGGTTCGCTACCGTTCATCGACGGAACGGATATACGCGTACCTTTCTTCACCAGTTACGATGCCAAGACCGGACAATGGATCATCGAAAATCACGGTGTAGACCCTGACATACTTATCGACAACGACCCTGTGAAAGAGTGGAACGGTGAAGACCAGCAACTCAACAGAGCCATAGAGGAGGTAATGAAAGACCTGAAAAACCGTCAACCGCTGAAACCTGTTCCTGCACCGAGAGTATGGAATAAGTAAGTGATAAAACCAATATAGATTAAGGGTGGCTTCGGTCACCCTTTTTTAATGGCTTATCATGTCTAGTGAAAGCTTTTCACCTCATATATCTACCTGTTATATTTCCATTTGTGTTCTTTGTACTGATTCTTAGTGTCCTTCGTGGTGAAAAACATATATTGAACCACAAAGAGCACAAGGTTATACACAAAGGACACTAAATATATAAATATGATCGATGCTATACGCACTATTTCTTACGTCGAACTCCGGCTAATTTTCAAAAAAAGGTAACAAAGGTAACACATCTGCAACATCTTTTTTATGCTGTTACTCTCCCGTAATATCCTCTTTGCAGCCTCCCTTCGGGGAGGTTGGAGGGGCTATCTTTCAACACCCTCACACTATTCCTGATCCTGCGGGTTGTTACCTTTCCT
>JAITVH010000162.1 GCA_031285905.1 Prevotella sp. | reverse complement strand
TAATTGCGAATAATACTTACCGGGGGCAGTTTATATATGAAAATTTGATGATACAAAACAATGTTATTCATCAATCTTATGTGAATAATGTAAAAAAATTAGTATTTTTGGGGAGTTCTTGTATTTATCCGAAGGAAGCTCCTCAGCCAATGGCCGAAAATGCTTTGCTAACAGGGCCTCTCGAATATACGAATGAACCCTATGCAATTGCAAAGATTGCTGGATTGAAAATGTGTGAAAGTTATAATATTCAGTATGGAACAAATTTTATAGCTGTAATGCCCACAAATCTGTATGGTCCAAATGATAATTTTAATTTGGAAACATCACACGTATTACCAGCTATATTACGAAAAATACATCTGGGTAAATGTCTCGAGATAAATGACTGGAACACGATAAAAAAAGATTTAGACAAAAGACCAATTGAAAATATAAATGGTAAATCTTCTGAGGATAAAATATTGAGTATACTTGCTAAATATGGCATTCAGAAGAAAGAGGATAATAAAGTTCAGGTCGAATTGTGGGGAAGTGGAAGACCTATGAGAGAGTTCCTATGGAGTGAGGAAATGGGAGAAGCAACCGTTTTTGTGATGGAATCCGTAAACTTTTTTGACTTAATTAATGTTATAGAAGGAAAAGAAATCCGGAACACGCATATAAATATAGGTACAGGCTCAGAAATATCTATAAAAGATGTTGCTAATCTTACTAAAGAAATTGTGAAATTTTCTGGAGAATTGTGGTTTAATACTGAAAAGCCGGATGGTACAATGAGAAAATTATCCGATGTCTCAAAATTACATTCTTTAGGTTGGAAGCATAAGATTGATATAAAAGAAGGTTTGACCCGAATGTATACATGGTATAATAAAAATTTGTAGAGTAAAGAAAAATAAATAGTGTTTAATTATAATTTAAAAGATTGATTATGAAAAAAGTAAGTTTACTTTTAGTTTTAGTTTTTACGGCTATCAGTATGTTTGCTCAAGAAAGCGGATTTAGTACTAAAGCTGGCCGTAATGCTACTTTTGCACGTAATGGCTTCTGGGATAACTGGTTTGTCGGTGTCGGTGCCGGTGCAAACTTCTATATTGGGGATGACAACTTTGATGCAGATTTTCTCAATATGATGACAGTTGCTCCTACTGTGCAAGTTGGAAAATGGTATAATCCTTATCTGGGAGCTCGTCTGAAAGTTCAGGGAGGATCTCTTCACAATTTCTTCAACGATGCAAAAGACATGCTACATAGCAAATATGTTGCAGGAGAAGTTGACTTTATGGTTGATGTTACCAACTATCTTGGTAAGTACAGCGAAAGCAGAGTTTATAGCTTAATCCCTTACATTGGTATTGGTGGAGCTTATGGTTGGGACTATAAAATGCATGGTCAAAAAGTTGGATCAAAAGAAAGATATTTCACTATTAATGGTGGTATCATCAACAAATTCAGACTTTCCAAAAGAGTAGCATTGGATATTGATCTTTCTGGTATGTTGCTTAAAGAAAGCTTCAACAAGAATGGAAGCAAAACTTATGATGGTCTAGCTGCAGCTTCTGCAAGTTTAGTATTTAAACTTGGTAAGAAAACTGACTTCTCTGAAGCATTGTTAATGGATCAAGGTCTTCTTGATGACTTGAATGGCCAAATTAACAGACTTCGCCAAGAAAATGACAGACTTCGTAATGCTCCAAAACCAGAGTGTCCTAAGTGTCCAGAACCAACAGTTGTCAAACAAGAAGTGGTTAAAGGAAACTTTGTATCTAACGTAGTATTCTTCCGTATTGGTAGTGCGAACATCGACAAAAACCAAGAAGGTAATATCTTTAATACTGCTAAATATCTACAAGACAATCCTAACGCTAAAGTTACGATTATCGGTTATGCAGATAAGAAAACAGGTACAGCTTCTATCAACATGAAACTTTCTGAAAAACGTGCTAAGAATGTTGCTAATGCATTGATCAACAAATATAACATCAGCAGCAGCCGTGTGAAAGTAGACTGGAAAGGTGACACAGTACAACCTTATGCTGAAAATGCATGGAACCGTGTAGCTATTTTCTATACTGAAGACTAAGAAACAGTAAGAACTGAATACAAAACAAAAGAACCGGTAATATTACCGGTTCTTTTGTTTTGTATTATTGAATCTCTTAAAATATTGAAAGTTAAGTGGGTTTAGAAAAATTCCGATAAATATCTTAAGGAATAAAATATATTTTCCATTTAAACAACAAAGCCTGAAAGTAAGAAATAATCAGGCTTTATATAATTGACAATAGAAAGTATTAAGTATTTCGAACTTCTGTTTTTGTCTTCTTCTTTTTCCTTTTTACAAAGAATATATAATAACCAGTTACTGGTAAACTTGCCCCAATTAAAGAAAAGATACATGTAAATATTTTTGACCATATCCCCCAATAATTACCAACATGTAAAGAATAAGCCCATGCCCATACTTTTATTGTCGTTTCCTGATCTTTAAATAATATCGTGTTGGTAATCTCTCCTGACCTTTTATCAAAGGTGTATTTATCCACTGCACGGGAAGTTACATATGATTTAAGGTGTACAGATGCTGAACCATCTTCCATCCGTATATATTCATAATCATGGTTAGAACCTTTTAAAGAATCAAATATATCCTGCCAATGAGTAATATTCAGTTCTTCTCTTCCTTCTTTCTTTTGTCCACCTCCCCGCTGAGTTCTTCCTTGAGATTGCGTCTGTTGCACTTCTGCTCCAAATATTCTGAACACAGTATTCCTGTACCATTCAAAAGACCACATCAGCCCTGTCAATGCTCCGATAAGCAACACAAGACATGCGTAAGCTCCTAAAACGTTATGCATATCATAAAATAATCTTTTTTTACCTTTACGCCATTGAATCTTAAACCGGCTCCTATTCATTTTGCGAGGCATCCAGACAATAAAGCCACTGATAAGGATAAAAACAAATATAAGGGTAGAGATGCCAACAATATATTTTCCCCATGTACGGGTGCCATCCATCAACCATCTGTGGAGCGTCATCACTGGATAAAAAGGGCTTTCTTGGAATTTATAAAATCC
This sequence comes from Prevotella sp., assembly GCA_031285905.1. Classification (GTDB taxonomy): domain Bacteria; phylum Bacteroidota; class Bacteroidia; order Bacteroidales; family Dysgonomonadaceae; genus Dysgonomonas. The sequence goes on along the minus strand of JAITVH010000162.1, from coordinate 13,884 downwards.
TGTAATTTCTCCTGTATATTGATTAACGAATGCAGTGACGCGGAAACCTTCTTTCAAAGTCATCCGATATGTTCTTGCCGGATCATCTGAAATTTGAACACTAGCAACCCTATTACTATCTAATTGAGCATTAACAATAGGTATTAATGTATGCAAGGGAATAGGATCTTCCTCTATATTATCTTTTATAAAATAATGGGAAGAATTGGAGAGCTCCAATATTTCATCCTGAAATACTAATATTGCACCGGTCAAACAAACAATCGTAATTATAATCCCTACAGGAATAGACAGCCATTTGTGAAGTCTTTTTAAAAATATTCTCATATAAATTTTTCAGTTAGTTTTTTTCAATTAGACATAAAAAGATTCCGGTGTTTAATTGACTATGCAAAAAAACACCGGATTCAAACTATCATCAAAGTTAAGTAATTCTTAAATCAACTACTATACAAAGTTCGGAACTTAAATCCGATGTTGCAATCACAATATATAATGATATTTGAGCATAGTAGTAATTATTAATGGTGATTAAAATTGATAAGACAATGTCGTAGCAAAGTTACGTGGATCAATCTGATTGATATATCCCCCGCGATAATAGGAGTTATATCCTATCTCATCAAATATATTATTGAAGAACACACGCGCCGTAACCTTATTATAGGTATAAGCCAACTGGGCATTAACCGTTGTATATGCAGGCATATCAAAAGGTTTTTTACCAGTCATAGAACCATGTCCGTCAGGAGATAAGGAATAGTCATTTATCGGACGTTTACCCACATAATAAGTACCTATACCGAAAGATAAGCCTTTCAAAACACTCCTATCTAATGTATAATATATCCATCCGTTCGCCGTATGCTCAGGAGCATTCATAGGTGCAGATCCATTTTCATATACAGGACTATTCTGATAACGTGCATCCAGATAAGCATATCCCAGCATCACCTGTAGATTTGGTAATATACGTCCTGACAATTCTACTTCTACCCCATCGCGCAACAGATCACCTGCTATTTCGTAAAAAGTTTGTTCTACTCCTGCATCATCATATGCTTTATGTGATAGGTTTGCATTCTTTATTTTAAAATAAGTGAAGTTGAATCGAAGACGGTTATTAAGCCAGTCGGATTTTACTCCAAACTCCCATTGTTTTGTATTAGATGGGCCTATTTCCGAACCATCTTCTTTCTTGTTAGCAGCTGAACGCAAACTGGTAGTAGTGGTATATGATCCAAATAAGTTTATGTTTTTTATAGGTGTAATCATCAGCCCTACCATAGGATTCCATGCATCGCCTGTAGTTTCCTGTGTACTTGTATTGTCAGAGCTTGAACCATAGCTATAACGTAAACCCAAAATAGTCTTCACATAATCGTTAATGGTCATTACTTCTTGCAACATAATACCATAGCTGGACGATCTGGAAGGTGTTTCAGTCTTGTTTTTAAAACTAATAGTGGCATATTCTTGCGGAAAAGTATTTGTTATTGATTGAGTTACATCAATAATATCTATATAATTAAGTGAATGTTCTGTTTTGGTATCTCCCGGTTTTAATCCATAAAGTCCACTATAAGATAACTGTTTCAGATCGTTTTTTTTGTAGTCGAACCCTACCTGAAATGTATGTTTGACAGTTCCTGTAAATATATCTTTCCCTACAAAATCCAACTGGAATGTGGAGTTATTATCTTCTCTGCCCTAGCGCCCGATAGAACGTTGTCTCAAGGCGAGATTGGTCTCTCCTTTTATTTTTGCGATAGAAGCTCCGATATTATCTGTTTCATATGAACTGTTGAAGTATGCAGCCCTCACACTTAGTTTATCTGCTATCTGCCGGGTGATGCGAGCAGCATAGGTCATTATTTTTGTATTCACATTATCATCCTTAAAACCTAAAAACTCATCATGTGGCATTTCGTAAAGGTTCTCTTCTGTATCTTCCGAAAGGTTCACTGTACCCCTATCCGGCGTCTTGTTGGAATTAAGATAATCCAGTTCTAATGTCACTATTGTTTTATCATCCGGACGCCACTCAAGCGATGGATTTATATATACCGAATTGCTTGAAACATATTTTCGATAACCATCCGAACGCTCATATGCACCATTCAGACGGATTGCAATTGTTTGTTTTTCATCCAGAACCGTCTGTACATCAAATGTTGTACGTGCCTGCCCCCAACTTCCCGTACGGAATGAAACCTCTCCCCCATTTATAAATTTCGGGGTTTTTGTAACAACATTGATTACACCTCCGGGGCTACCTAAATCATCGCCAATACCTTGTGTAATAGCAGCAGAACCTTTTATTACCTGAATACTTTCTACACCCTGCATATCTGATGTAATACTCCCGGTACGAAAGTCGGAATCGATACGTACACCATTCTTTAGAACAGGAACACCCCGATATCCACGGATAGACATACTTTCTCGTACCCCGCCATAAGAGCCGAAAAGTGTAACACCGGGAACATTTCTCACGGCATCCGTAACCGTCAATGCACCTTGCTCTTTAATTACTTTATCCGAGATTATCGAGATACTCTGTATCTGCTCACTTGGACGAAGTGGCATACGAGTGATAGCATCCAGCTTCTCCGGTTGCTTATAACGTTCACCAAAAACCTCAATAGTATTCAGTGTCTTGCCTCCATTCATCTTGATATCAACTATTATAGAGTCGTTCATTGTTAAGTCAGCTTTTTTGTAGCTAACTCAAAACCTATAAAAGTAGCTTCCAATGTGAACTCTTTCTTTGGCAAACCGGTAAACTTAAACCGACCTTTAGAGTCAGTAATGATTCCTTTTTCTAACTCTTTGATTACAACGGTTGCCGAGGCTAGGGGCGTACCTTCTTCATCAATAACCGTTCCCTTAATCTCATCTGCGAACAAATATGTTATATTGAATAAAATTAAGATATAAAAAAAAATGATTCTTTTCATAGGATTATATGTTTTATTTATCGTGTGCAAAGTTCCCAATTATCAAAACGGAAGACAATCACAAAAAACAATGAAATTTTAGTTTCCTAATCATTATAAATAGGGATTGACAAAACATATAATCTATTAAAGAGAAAATAAAAACGATGTAAAAAGTATTCCTTATATTATCTTTTTTGCTGTACTTTTGCATAGGCTTAATGAAAAAATATTAATATGAAAAATATAAGGATAATAATTGCCATTCTATTCTCAATTCTTATGTTGGGAAATTGTACTCCCAATAAAAAGCATAGTGAAAATCAAACTCTGTCATTATCTATTGGTGTAATGTCATCAATGGACTATTTGCCCTTAGCTGTCGCACAACGTGAGGGGTATTTTGCCAAACATGGTGTGGATATTGAGATACAGAAATTCTTATCAGCAAACGAACGGGATGTCGCTTTTCAAAGCAATGTAGTAGATGGAGGTGTAACAGACTACACAAGCGCAGCTTTGTTAAATGCCGGAGGATTCGATATGAAACTCACATCAAAATGTCAGGCTCCATTCTATATAGTTGCAGGTTCGGGTTCAGGGGTGAATGATCTTGCCCAATTGAAAGGTAAAAAAATAGCTGTATCGCAAAATACTGTTATAGACTTTTGTGTGGATATGGCCTTAGCCAGCGTAGGGCTAGCCCCAAAGGATGTGGAGAAAGTAGAGATAAACAAGATCCCGTTACGATTCGAAATGTTGAGAAATAACAAAATAGATGCAACAGGGCTACCTAATCCTTTTGCGCTTATCGCTAAAAATGAGGGAGCGAGATGGCTGGTATCGATGGATAGCCTGGGATATACAGTTACCGGCATCGTATTTTCTCAACAAACAATAGAGACAAAAAGTGAAGCTATTAAGAAGATGTATGCAGCTTATAACGATGGTGTAGAATATCTGAATAGTCATACAGTGGAGGATATCAAAGATATACTGATAAAAGATCTTATGTTTCCTGAAGATATTGCAGGACAGGTAACACTCCCTAAATATACAAATGCCCAACCTGTACGGACAGATGATAAAGACATACAGAAAGTGGTTACATGGCTGGTCAGCAATAAAGCAATAGAGGGAACGTTTAATATCGACTCATTGATTAATGATCAATTAACCCAATAAATCAACTATCCGGATGCTTACAATAGAAAACTTGAGTGTAAGATATGGAGAGACGGAAGCTTTGAACGATTTCTCCCTCAACATAAGGAAAGGAAATATATATTCCCTTATAGGGCCTTCGGGATGTGGAAAGTCTACTCTATTGAAAGTATTGTGCGGAATCATCAAATCTTTTGAAGGAAAAATAAGTTTCAATGATAAGCCTTTCAATCCAAACGACATTAAGATAGGATATGTACCTCAGCAATATGGGCTATTGGATTGGAAAACAGTAAAAGAAAATATTTACCTGCCCTTTAAGCTGGATAAAGATAAAGAAGTAATTGAAAAAGAGATAAAAGAGGTGATTAAATCGCTTGAGATAGATGATCTGCAGAACCGCTATCCCAGTCAGTTGAGTGGAGGTCAAAATCAACGTGTCGCACTGGCACGGGCTTTTATCTCCCGGCCGGATATCCTGCTGATGGATGAACCGTTCTCGTCCTTAGATACTTTTACTTCTGCTATTTCCCAGCGATTATTCTTAAGTCTGTGGCAAAAATATAAAGTTACAACGCTCTTTATCACGCACAACATCCACGAAGCAGTTTCCATAGGTGAACATATCATCATTATGAGTAAAGCACCGGGCAAAATAATCCACGAAATAGAAAATCCTCTGTTTAATGTGGAAGAATACGAAGAAGATAAATTGAAGTTTGTAGCATCCATCATTCAGAAAACAGGATATCGATGAAAAAGAGCAGAAAATACATATTCAATTATTTCAGTTATATTATTGGTGGATTTATCCTGTTCAATATCATCTGGTACCTGCTGGCCGAATGGCTACAGCTTAAAGCCCTACCCTCTCCTATCGATGTTTATTCAACTTATCAAAAAGCCCTTGATAACGGAATAATGGAGCATTCGCTTGCCAGCCTGCAGCGGATTGCTATCAGCATAGGAATATCGCTGGGTATTGCTTTAATCTTAGGTTTATGGATGGGATATAACAAGAGAGTGAATAAATTGTTGGGGCCAATGATATATTTTTCGTATCCTATACCTAAGCTGGCTCTACTGCCCATTATCATGGCGTTATTTGATCTGGGCGAAGCTTCCAAAATAATAATTGTTGTGCTTATTATTGTCTTCCAGCTTATTATCACCATACGCGATGCGGTAAGGAATATTTCGAAAGAAAACTATTATGTACTTATTTCTTATGGAGCTACCAGCCTACAAAAAATGAGACATATAACTATTCCTGCCATTCTGCCCGAAATATTCTCTTCACTCCGCGTAGCATTAGGAATCGCCACTTCGGCACTGTTTTTTATCGAAACTTTCGGTACAGATAAAGGACTAGGGTACTACATTATGGATTCACAGAACCGGATAGATTATAACCAAATGTATTTCGGAATTATAGTACTATCTCTCATCGGATTCCTTTTATTCTTAATGGTGGATTTGTTGGACAGGATATTCTGCAAATGGAAAAACATATAAAAAGCCGGAATGAAATACATCCCGGCCTTTCTTCTTACCTCTCTCAATTATATCTCTATTCTTCCTCTTCTTCACAGTCTATTACCAGTTTATATTCTATACTGCTACCATCTTTGGCAACCACTTTATAAGTAGGACATTCGGCCAAATCATTCGCAGTCTCTCCACTTACTTGTTTGGTAGAACCAATAAAAACGTCCCCTACTGCATCAAAAGTTGCAACTAATTTTTTATTAGAGGGGACTTCTTTTTTCAGAGTGATTGTTTTCAATTTCTCATCTACAGTGCCTCTTATATCATTTTCTAAATCATTCGCATGGGCTCTGATAACATAGGCCACAATTTTCTTTTCAGAACTGAGGACTTCTTTTTCATCATCATCACTACATGCAAAAAGGCAAAGGACTAAGGATAGAATAAACAATCTGATAATCTTATTCATTTTTTCAGGTTTTATATTAATAATAAAAGATGTTTGAGTAAAAACTATTAGATACAATGGGCATTTATGTATCTTGCTCCAAAGGGCGAAGTTCTCCTTTTTTTAGATGCGAAAACAGGGCTATGGGAATATTCTTTTTTCTTTTTACATAAATAAAATCACATCATTTGCTCAAACTGCAACTATCTTATTCTCTCTAATATTATTATTGACAAAAAAAGTGCAAGAACTGATTTAGCGAGTCAGTTTTTGCACTTTTTCGGATTGTATATTAATATACTCTATTTCTTATTCCACAAACTTTCTATTGCATCTTTTGCATTCTTTGAGAAGGTTTGCATCTTAAGGAATTCCGCTTCCCCGAGCTTTTCTTTTCCATTATCATTATCATATTCTGCCACAGGAAGCAATTCATAGAATGTAGGAACATCTTTCTTATTTACCAGTTTATTAACCCATACCAGAGAATAGTGACATGAATCTATTTTCACCGCTTCATCTCCATTCTTGCTTATATCTATCTTTACCATCATACCCCCTCTTGTATTTACAGGTTTCATATTAGATATATAGTTACCCATGGAATAAACGACTATATTCTTAATATCACAACTGTCTTTTTGAATGTCTATTGGCTGTACGACATGAGGATGCCCGCCTATAACAAGCCTCACCCCATTATTGATAAGGAAATCCGCTATTTCTTTTTGCTCCTTATTATGCTTCAATACGTATTCTACACCCCAATGTATATTTGCGATAATAATATCCGCTCTCATTTGTTTAGCAGACTGAATGTCTTTCAGCATTTGCTTTTTATCAATATAATTTACAATATTGGGAGCAGCCGGAGTATAACCATTCGTGTCATAGGTGTAATTCAGCATAGCTATGCGGATGCCGTTTTTTATCATCATCAAAGGGTAATACAGATCTCTCTTTAAAGAATCTACAAACACTCCTGTATGTTTCACTTTCAGGGAGTCTAATACCCTGACCGTGCGTTCCAATCCTCTTTTGCCTTTGTCTAATATATGATTATTGGCTGTGAGAAAGACGTCGAATCCTGCTTCTTTCAATGAAACGGCAAATTCGTCAGGAGAACCGAAGCGGGGATATCCTGTATAATTTTCTCCGGGAAGGGTTACTTCCAGATTGACTACAGCGATATCTGCCTGCTTTACCTCTTCCTCTACATATCCGAAATAAGATGAGTAATCATAACCATCAGACGTTTTAGCCACGTTTAGCTGGTCTTTGTGCTGCATGGCATCACCTGCAAACAACAGGCTGACCTTTCTCTCTTGTGCTAAACAGAAACAAGAAATAAACAGCAATAATATTGTGAAGTTGAAAAGTTTTGTCATAGTTATATATAAAAGGAATGTCTGGTTTTATTCTTAATTTTATCTTCGCCAGAATGCAGGCATAAATAATGATAATACCGTAAATAATTCGAGACGACCTGTAAGCATTAAGAAACAAAGATACCACTTTGCCGCTGCAGGTACATCATTGAAATGTCCGCTATGACCTACATCGCCCAATCCCGGGCCCACATTTCCCATACACGATATTGCCGCTCCTATCGATTCTTCAAAATCGAGCCCCATAAAAGATAACAGGAGAAAACTGACGACTAAAATTGCCAGATATAAGAACATAAAAGCAAGAATTTTAGTCACAATATCGATCGGTATGACTTGCCCATTCAGTCGAACCGGAAGAATTGCATTAGGGTGTACCTGTCTCTTAAATTCATTAATCGCATTTTTAAACAATACGATAACGCGTACAATTTTAATACCACCCGATGTTGATCCTGCGCAGGCACAAAACAACATTAACAGACATATCAGGAAGATATAAAATGCTCCCCAGTTCATATAGTCGATCGACGTAAATCCTGTTGTCGTAATTATTGAAACCACTTGAAAAACGGAAGTTCTGAAAGCATATTCAAAATTGGATAACTGACCTGATAAAAATAAGCTTATAGATATAATAACTATAAACACAAGACAAATGATACCATACCATTTGAACTCTTCATCTTTCAACAATTTCTTGGGCATTCCTTTCAGTAAGAAATAAATAAGAGAAAAGTTAGTCCCTCCAATAAACATAAAAACACTTAATACATATTCCAGATATGGGGAATCCCAATAGGCAATGCTTGCCTGCTTGGTAGAGTAGCCACCCGTAGAAAGGGTAGATAGAGCATGGCAAACAGAATCAAATACATTCATCGGCCCTATCCATAGCAACACAAAAAGAATTACTGTTACAAATATATATGTGATCCATAGCCTTTTGGCTACCTGTGTAATTCTTGGTGTAAATCGTTCGCGAATAATTCCGGTTGTCTCTGCATCGTATAGAACAGATGCATTTCCTCCTACCATAGGAAGAACAGCTAAAGCAAACACAATAATACCGATACCGCCTATCCACTGTGTAATGCTGCGCCAGAATAGCAATCCCTTAGGCATATTGTCAATATCTGTAAGGATAGATGCCCCGGTAGTAGAAAACCCGGACATTGTCTCAAAATAGGCATTGCTGATATCGGGAATAGCGCCACTTAAATAAAACGGAAGCATTCCGAAAGCAGATAAAATGACCCATGTTAATGCCACCATTAAAAAACTTTCCCGTTTGCCTATTGGTTTTTCATAATCATCAGTACCTATGAAACGGATAAGAATCCCTGCAAAGAAAGTAATGGTTGATCCTACAAGCATACCATCTCCAGCCACTTCGTGATAATAAAAAGAGACAACTGTAGCTATCATCATAAATAATGATTCGATGATCAGCAAAAAGCCAATTGTCTTAAATACAAAGCGGTAATTAAATTTACCCATAACCATAAGCAAACGCTAATAATTAATGAAATAGTTTTTCAGCCTCGCGTAATGTATCATCAAGGCAAAAAACAATTACATGATCATATGGTTCGATCAACGTATCACCATCGATCATCATCGGCTCTCCATTACGAAGCAATCCACCCAATGTAACATTCTTTGGTAATGTTATTTTCTTCACTTCTTTCTTTGTAATCTTTGAATTCGGCCGGGCTATAATCTCGGCCACATCAGCAGTAGCAATAGTAAGCGACTTTACATTAGAAACATCGGAACTCAGCAAAAAACGGTAAATATTATTTACAGTTATAAGTTTTTTATTAATAATAGAACCAATGTCAAGATTCTCAGCCATTGATATATAGTCCATATTTTCTACTTCTGCCACAGTTTTTTTTACCCCAAAACGCTTAGCTGCAAGACAAGCCAGCACATTAGCCTCAGAGTTTCCCGTTACGGCTATAAAAGCGTCCATGTCCTGAATACCTTCCTGCAACAAAAATTCGGCATGCCGCCCGTCATTATGAAACACCGTTACATTCTGCGGTAATTTCTCCAATAATTTATATGATTTTTCTTTATCCAGTTCCAGTAGCTTTATATTCACGTTATCAGGCAGATACTGGCTAGTACGGATGGCAATACGGCTACCGCCCATTATCATTACATCTTTTACCTCGAACACAGACTTGCCTGTAATCTTAGGCAACTCATTTACGTTGTCTCTGGTAGTAGTAAAGAATACGATATCTCCGGCAAGCACCTGATCGTTACCTGTAGGGATAATCGTAGTGTTATTTCTTTTGATAGCTACAATATGAAAAATCTTATCCTGATTACTTAACTCATATAAGTGTTTATTAACCAATTCCGAATTATCACGGACTTTAACTCCTACAAGTATAATGGCTCCATTGAATAGCTCAATCCATTGTCTGGCCCATGTATGTTTTAAAGCTGAAACAATCTCTTTTGCAGCAAGCATTTCGGGATAGACCATTGAACCTATTCCCAGTTTTTCAAAAAATTCTTTATTTTTGGGGAGTAAATATTCATAGTTATCTATACGGGCAAAAGTTTTCTTAGCCCCCATATTAGTGGCCAGCATACAGGCTGTGATGTTTACAGCCTCTTCAGGCGTAACAGCAATAAAAAGATCTGCATCTTTAACCCCTATTTCAGTTAAGTCTTTCAGTGAAGTACAAGATCCGGCCATCGTCATCATTTCCAGATTGCTCCCTGAAAAGTTTAGTTTCTCCTTATCGGGATCCATCAGAATAATATCCTGATTTTCGGCAGACAGTAGTCTGGCCAAATGTGTTCCCACCGCCCCGGCTCCTGCTATTACGATCCTCATTTATTATATTTTCTGTTTATAGATTTCCTCCTGTTCCTGTTTTGTTTCCTCCTGTTTATTCTTGTCCAGCACTGTTTGCATCCTCCCGGCAAGGCCTACGGCATCTAAACAACATAGCTTATTCAACGCTTTAATAGAACCATGCGTAACAAATTCGTCTGGTAATCCGACTCGTATAACTTCTTTATTTGCATAACCGTTCTCTGACAAGTATTCTAATACAGCGCTTCCCAAACCACCATCAACTACTCCATTTTCGATTGTCATTATTCTATCAAATTTCTGAGCCACCTCTTTGAGTAATGATGTATCTATAGGTTTAAGGAATATCATATCATAATGGGCAATAGAGTATCCCTGTTGTTCGAGAGTAACAATAGCTTCTGTTGCCGTATTCCCGATAGGGCCTATGGTTAAGACTGCCATATCCTTCCCTTCTTTCAACTTCCTCCCTTTTCCTATCTCCAATATCTTCATTTCACACTCCCAATCGACAAGAACTCCCTGTCCACGCGGATACCTGATAACAAATGGCCCGTCATTCCCATATACAGCCGTATACATCAGATGACGCAAATAATGTTCGTTATATGGAGAAGCAATTGTCAGATGTGGGACACATCGCATAAAGGCAAGGTCGAATGCACCATGATGTGTAGGCCCGTCTTCACCGACGAGTCCTGCCCTATCCAGACACATAATTACATGTAGCCTCTGCAAAGCAACATCATGAATAACCTGGTCATATGCTCTCTGCATAAAGGAAGAATATATATTACAAAATGGGATTAACCCCTCCTTTGCCAGTCCGGCGGAATAAGTTACAGCATGCGCCTCAGCGATCCCTACATCAAAAGTTCTTTCGGGGATTTCTTTCATCATTATATTCATGGACGAACCCGAAGGCATTGCCGGAGTAATACCTACTATACGGCTATCTTTTTCTGCCAGTTCAAGAAGAGTATGCCCAAAAACGTCCTGAAACAACTGCGGCTGGTTCTTAGACCGTACTATGATACGCTCACCTGTCTCCTTATCAAACTTTCCGGGTGCATGCCATACAGTAGCCGAAACTTCTGCCGGTTTAAATCCTTTTCCTTTAATCGTATGGATATGAAGTATTTTAGGCCCCTTCATATCTTTTATATTCTGTAATATTCTTATCAGACTGCGCAGATCATGTCCGTCTACGGGCCCAAAATAGCGAATATTAAAGCCTTCGAATAGATTTTGTTGCTTTGTTAATAAGGCCTTGAGACTATTATTGAAACGTAAGATAAAGTTCTTCCCTTTATCCGTGATCAGATTCCCTCTTTTAAATTTCTGATAAACATCGTTCCTTACCCTATTGTAGGTAGGAGAAGTGGTCATCTTTACCAGATAGTCACGCATACCACCTACATTGTCATCAATGGCCATATCATTATCATTCAGTATGATAAGAATATCATTGGGTTGCGAACTGGCATTATTCAATGCTTCATATGCCAGACCTCCGGTCATGGATCCGTCTCCAATAACGGCAACCACATGCCGGTTTTCTTTTTTCAAGGCAGAGGCAACAGCCATACCCAATGCCGCTGATATCGAGTTTGAAGCATGTCCTGCGATAAATGAATCATATTCACTCTCATCCGGATTGGGAAAGCCCGAAAGCCCTCCAAACTGACGATTGGTATGGAACCGATCTTTCCGACCTGTCAATATTTTATGGCTATAAGCCTGATGTCCTACATCCCAGACAATGCGATCATATGGAGTATTATACACATAGTGAAGAGCTACCGTAAGTTCGACAGTTCCCAGACTAGAGCCAAAGTGTCCGGGATTATGGCTTAGTTCATCGATTATAAAAGTCCTTAAATCCGCACATAAGGTCTCCAGGTCTTCAATAGTCAGGTCTTTCATGTCGGAAGGGAAATTCACCTTATCGAGTATTGATATATTTTGTTGTTTGCTCATAATTAGCTTTTTCAATAAAAAGGACGACTATTCCCGTCAATATAAACAAACAAATATATAAAACAAAAGTCATCGACAGAACGATATTTTACTAAAAATTATGTTTAACACACACTAATAGGATATCAGGATGATTCAAAGCAAACGGGGCGACTTGCGCAAAGTCTCCCCGTTTTGTTAGAAATATAGTAAAATGATTATTTTTTCATCTCTTGCACAAAATCATGTACAATCTTACACATCTGATCGTAGTTTTCTTCCATCGATTGTAAAAGTTTGTACTGAGCATGAGTACGAACCAGATTATGTTTCTCATTCTTCACTCTATAATAATTATCCCCATCGATGTAGTCCATCAGGAAACGAAGAACTTGTTCGAACGTAATATATTTAGCAGAGAAAGCCAGATTTTCTATCTCAGACTGAGTAAGGAAAGAGATGGTTTCGGATAAATAGCCTTGGGTATATCCTTTAAATATATCCATTTTGACAAAAATATTATCAAGGTTTTCATCGTCTTCTTTTCCTGCATTAGTAAAGGTACGCATCGCATCCCCATAATCGTTCAGCACAATGCTGCTGAGAACTGTATCCAGATCTATTACACAAAGTACATTTCCCTGCTTATCGAAAAGTATATTGTTGATTTTAGTATCATTATGAGTGACACGTGTAGGGATTTCTCCCGATTCGGCTTTTGCCCATAATGCAAGCATTTCTTCGCGACGGCTTTCAATCCATCCTATTTCCTTCTGTACTCCTGATTTTCTTCCAACAGGATCTTTAACTAAAACTTCGTCCCATTGTTTAAACCTGAATCGCATATTATGAAATCCCGGAAGAATATCGGCAAGAGGTTCTTTCATATCAGAAAGCATAGATTGGAATTTACCAATGCCCTTACCTCCCTGTGCTGCCAGCTCCGGAGAATCGGCAGATTCATATGTAATGGTATTATCTATAAACAAGCAGGCTGCCCAGAATTCCCCTTCTTCATCTTTGTAATACAGCTTGTTATCTACTGTAGGTATGACAGTCATAGCTTCGCGCAAGGGATCGCCCCCGGCGGCTATAATTTTCTTTTTCAGATGTTGCGTTACCTTCTGGATATTATCCATCATTGCAGGAACATCTTTAAAGATATTTTTATTTTTACGTTGTAAAATGTAGTTAGGGCTATCACCCTCTGTTTCTACAAAAAAGGTATCATTTATAAGACCCTCGCCCAAACTTCTGGTTTCCTTGATTTTCCCTTCAAAAAGGAAGTGCTTTTCAACATTCATAGAAAATAAATTAAAATAGGTAATTATGTTAAATATATGCTTTTCATTATATCTAAAGATAACGTGACAACGAAGATAAAATTTTCATTTATATTAAATTCATTCTGTTAGAAAAAAATAACAATTTAACACTACCTGATGATGTTAAAATAAAAGAAGCAAACTACTTGAATGTTAAAATCATCCAAATAGCCTGCTTAAACTAAACAAAATCTATCTATCTCAATTATTTCGATATATCTCCTCCTCCCGATTTACTTGTGGAAACATTATCAGATTTCAGATTCCGGATATTAATATCTGCACCGCCGCTGGCAGCAGCAGATACATTCCCAGCTTTACCATTAACCGT
>JAITVH010000114.1 GCA_031285905.1 Prevotella sp. | reverse complement strand
GCTATTGTTACAAAAAAACAAATATATAATGAAAATTATGTTAATAAATTTGCTCATTAACACAGTTCATGCTGAGCGATTAGCGAAGCATCTCATCTGAGTGTAAGGAGATCCTTCCTATCGTCAGAAACAACGTTCGACAGAGCGAAACGGAGCCAATGACAACCAACGGTCACAGGAACGAAACGTATGTAAAGAGGCTATGAAAAAGTTAATGGCTATCAGCTAATAGCTAAAATCTGTTACCTTTTTTACCTTTTAGTTAAAATAAACTGACTATTGATTTTTAAACAAAAAAACAAATTAGTCTGTAATTATATAGAATCGAAATTAATAATGAGTATAAAAAAAATAAATGTTTGTTCTTTGCAAGATCCTACCAATCCCAAAACATGGTCGGGTACACCATACAGGATATGTAGCGAATTATCCAGAATAGGATGTTTAGAAAATACGTTTAGCTCACAAACACAACTAAATAGTTATGAGACTTTTGCTATAAAAGTTTTGCAAAAACTTTATTATAAATATAGAGCGTAATTTTCTATATAGATATGCAAATGCAAGAAAAGTAAAGTCGGAAACTAATAGAAGCACGTGTAAAAAGACACTCCACATGGGTACACTTGATCTGCCATTCCGTTATTTTCCTAAAAATCAAAAACATTATCTATTTTGTGATTCTACCTGGAATTTATGGAGCAGTCATTCCCAAAATATGACCGGATATACCTCCAGACTATTGCGTGAAGCTGATGCGCTAGAGAAAAAATCATATGAACAGATGGAACATATATTTACCATCAGTAATTATGTAAAAATAAACCTGATTGAATATTATGGAGTTTCTCCAGATAAGATTACCGTTGTTGGTACAGGCCTTGGGGTTATAAAACCATATACAGGAGAAAAGAATTATTCAAATAAAAAGATATTATTTGCTGCAAAAAACCGATTCGAAGATAAAGGAGGGGAATTAATATTAAAAGCCTTTAATCTTGCTCTCGAAAAAGATCCCGAATTAGAACTAATCATTGTAGGACAACCAGATTACAATAACATTAATATCCCTAATGTAAAAACATATGGATTTATACCGATTGAACAACTGCAAGAAATATTTAATGATTGCTCTCTATTCCTCATGCCTGCACTAAACGAACCTTGGGGATTGGTTTATCTGGAAGCACTAGCCTGCAAAATGCCAATTGTAGGATTAAACAGGAATAGTTTTCCTGAAATATCAGGAAACGGAAAATATGGTTTTGGATTAGATAATCTGGATTCTACCGGGTTGGCAAATACTATTAATAATGCCTTCTCGAAGCCTGAATTACTAAAACAAATGGGTATCGAGGGACAAAAATTTTGCTTGGATACATTCTCTTGGAAAAATACAGTCAGTAAAATAATAAATAGCATATGAGAGAAAGTGTAACCTTTGCCTCGCCTTCGCTTCGGCGATCGTTGATTGTTGCCTTTTAGTTAAAAACTGAATAGTATCTTTGCTAATTGAATGATGGAAGATATAGTATTTTGGGAAATATTAAGGTCTATTTGGCGATATGTTTTATTTCCCATATTTAATTATATTGGACTTCCTATTCGCTATTTAATTTTTGCCACTATAGGAAAGATAAAACCCATTTCTTTCCTCAATAGGCCTAAAGATGAAGAGCCAAAAGATACATGGTTTAATCAGCGGGCATCAAATGCTGCGGTAGGGATTGGAATCGTTATTGTATTATTAGTAATAATATTTAAATAAAACGAGATAAAAAGTTTCTGAAACAAAACCAACTGAATATTGACCAAAAATGACTACTTGTCAGTCTTGTATTTTCAAATTCTGTTTTTTTGGCAGAATTAAAATTTGGCACGTATTTCGCTAATAAGTTAACGAAAAAACATCATAAAATTTTTAATAATATAATAATAACCATTAAAAACTAACGAGTCATGAGTATTAAACCATTAGCAGACAGAGTGTTGTTAAAACCTGCAGCTGCTGAAGAGAAAAGTGTGGGAGGTATCATTATCCCCGACACAGCAAAAGAAAAACCACTGAAAGGTGAAGTTGTTGCAGTAGGTGGCGGAACCAAAGATGAAGAAATGGTAGTAAAAAAAGGCGATCAGGTACTTTACGGAAAATATGCCGGTACTGAAATCGAATTTGATGGTGAGAACTATCTTATCATGCGTCAATCAGACATTCTAGCAATCATTTAATACAAAACCCTATTAAAACAATAAAGAAACCATGGCAAAAGAAATCAAATTTAATATAGAGGCTCGCGACGAGCTTAAAAAAGGTGTTGACGCGTTGGCTAACGCTGTAAAAGTAACACTTGGGCCAAAAGGACGTAACGTGATCATCGAAAAGAAATTCGGTGCTCCTCACATTACAAAAGACGGTGTAACAGTAGCTAAAGAAATAGAATTGGAAGAAGCATTCCAGAACATGGGCGCTCAGCTTGTAAAAGAAGTAGCTTCGAAAACCAATGATGATGCCGGAGACGGAACAACTACTGCTACAGTATTGGCTCAGTCTATCGTAGCTGTAGGTCTTAAGAACGTTACTGCAGGAGCAAATCCTATGGATCTGAAACGTGGTATCGACAAAGCTGTTGCCAAAGTTGTTGAAAACATCAAAGAACAATCGGTAACTGTAGGTGACGACTTGAAGAAAATAGAAAATGTAGCGAAAATATCATCTAACGGTGACGAAACTATCGGCAAACTGATTGCTGAAGCTATGGGTAAAGTGAAAAAAGAAGGCGTAATCACTGTAGAAGAAGCAAAAGGTACTGATACTTATGTAGATGTAGTGGAAGGTATGCAATTCGACAGAGGATACATCTCTCCATACTTTGTGACTGACACAGAAAAAATGGAAGCTGACCTTGAAAATCCTTATGTATTGATTCACGACAAGAAAATATCTGCTCTTAAAGATATTCTCCCAATCCTTGAAGCAGCTCTTAAGTCAGGACGTCCGTTGCTTATCATAGCAGAAGATATCGACTCTGAAGCATTGACTACACTGGTGGTTAACCGTCTTCGCGCAGGCCTTAAGATATGTGCAGTAAAAGCTCCTGGATTTGGCGATCGCCGCAAAGAAATGTTGGAAGACATTGCTATTCTTACAGGCGGTACAGTGATCACAGACGAAAGAGGCATTGCCCTTGAAGCTGCAACTATAGAAATGTTGGGAACAGCTGACAAGATCACAGTAAACAAAGACAATACAACTATCGTTAACGGAGCAGGCGACAAAGCTGCTATTGCTGCACGTGTAGGCCAGATCCGTTCACAGATGGAAAAAACTACATCTGACTATGACCGCGAAAAACTACAGGAACGCCTTGCTAAATTGGCAGGAGGTGTGGCTGTGCTTTATGTAGGTGCTCCATCAGAAGTAGAGATGAAAGAAAAGAAAGACCGCGTAGAAGATGCCCTTTCGGCTACTCGTGCGGCTATCGAAGAAGGAACAGTTCCCGGAGGTGGTGTAGCTTACATCCGTGCTATCGATGCTCTTGAAAACATGAAGGGCGAGAACGAAGACGAAACTACAGGTATCGAAATCGTGAAACGCGCTATTGAAGAGCCTCTTCGCCAGATAGTAGCTAACAGCGGAAAAGAAGGTGCTGTAGTAGTACAAAAAGTACGTGAAGGAAAAGCAGACTTCGGTTATAACGCTCGTACAGACAAGTATGAAGACCTGAATAAATCGGGAGTAATCGACCCAGCCAAAGTGGCACGTGTTGCACTTGAAAATGCGGCTTCTATCGCAGGTATGTTCTTAACTACTGAATGTATAGTAGCTGACAAGAAAGAAGACACTCCTGCTCCTGCAATGCCTATGGGCGGCGGCGGAATGGGTTGTATGATGTAATAACATCTGAACCAATATAGTAGGAAGAAGTTGTCATTTTTGGCGACTTCTTCTTTTTTATATAAGCTTTGGTATATCTTTATAATTTTCAGCCTGTGTGTAGTGAAGGGATAAATTAAAGATGCACACGGACGGGACGTCCGCGCAAGCAGATTTTTGATCTGCAATTTATGGATTTTATGATATTTTCATCTCTATTCAATAAAAAGATGAAAGTATGCTTTCTTTCCATTGTTCTCAGCTTGTCATTCATCAGTTATTGCAATGCCACACCGCAAACTCCCGATCTTTTAGTATATAAAGGTGATACCGTTTGGATATATCCATTTATATTAGCAAAATATATTATGGAACACCCCAATTCGGAAGCAATCCGGGAAGAGATTCACAAGCACAAAGATATGTCCACAGCTTGCTGGCGAGGTTTTAAGGCTTTATTTGAGATAAAAAATGATAGTTTGTTTCTTATAAAAGCATATACCCCGTATGATAAAAAGGATATTGATCTTTCAATAATGTTTAAACAAAAAACGAATATTTATGTCGATTGGTTTTCAGGTACTATTACCAGCCCCAGAAATTGTATTATTTACGAACATGATGGATGGGGTGGATATCATGAATATGAAACAGATTATATATTTGAGAAGGGGATTTTAAAAAGTATGAAAACCTATAGGAATAAGCTTAAGCCATCAGTATTTACGAATGGAACAGACACACTGTCTAAACTCATAAAGGCTAATATAAACTATAAAAGCATAGAACCTCCAAAAGAGAAACTGCGAGTGACACTTAGAGTAGAAGATGCCGACTTAAATGGAAAGATCACAGAAGTTAAGGTCATCAAAGGCCATGATGGATATAATGATGAAGCTATCAGAATAGTAAAGTCTATCCCTTGGGAAGTTATAATACGCAGGGGAAAGAAAATACATCGTTATTGGACAATACCTATTATTTTTGAGCCACAAAATAAATAACTTTTACCACAATGTTTTTATTGTCCCATAACTGCATTTTTTTATTTTTAATTTATCTATAGTAATAGAGCCGTTAGCTTTTAGCCATTAGCTGATAGCTTTCAGAAAAAAAATGATCTTTGAATTGAATTATTAATCACAGGAGCAAAGCGTATGTAAAATCGACGGAGTCAAAGAATTGAATAAAGTATTACCTATGTTACTTTTTAGTTAAAATTATGTAGGGGTGCCCCTTGTGGGTACCCGCGACAGGCAAAGCGGGCGACCACAAGGGATCGCCCCTACAGGAGGAAAGGGATTGAAAAAGCCAAATATAAATTTTTCATTTTTAGTTTTTCATTTACATCTGTCACCTTTTAGTTAAAATACTTAGTTGACAAAGTCGAATATAAATTCTTAATTGACTCCGTCGAACGTTGTTTCTTAATTTATAATTCTTCATTTTCGTTACCTTTTAGTTAAAATAGTAAGACACAAGTGCTGCTCTGCATAATTCGGAATTTTACCTTATTTTTAGAATACATATCATTATTTTCAAGAAAAGTGTCAAGTCTGGTTTGCATTTTTAGTACATTTGCACATTCAAATATTTCTAACCTCAAGCTATAATACAAAAGAATTATATATGGACTTGATTAAACAACTTTTAGAGAAAGCAAAATCTAACAAACAACGCATCGTTTTACCGGAAGGCACAGAAGTTAGAACTATTCAGGCTGCAGATCAGCTTATCAGGGATGGAATCGCAGATATTATCCTTATCGGGAATCAAGAGCAAATCAAAAAACTAGCCACTGAACTTGATTTAAAGAACATTGAAAAAGCAACTATTGCCGATCCTTTAAATTATCCTAAGAAAGAGGAATATACAAATCTTCTTTTGGAACTGAGAAAGTCCAAAGGGATGACACCGGAGCAAGCAGCAAAACTAGCGGAAGATCCTTTATACATCGGATGCCTGATGATAAAAAATGGAGATGCCGACGGTGAAATAGCAGGAGCACAAAACACTACCGGTGATGTGCTTCGTCCGGCATTGCAAATCATAAAAACCGCACCGGGCATCAGCGTTGTTTCCGGAGCATTCCTGATGTTCACCACACAAAAACAATATGGCAAGGATGGATTATTGCTGATGGCAGACTGTGCAGTAACACCTGATCCTACTGCATCGCAACTGGCAGAGATTGCTGTAGCTACAGGAAATACCGCCCGGGCATTAGTAGGGGAAGAACCGCAAGTGGCAATCCTCAGCTTTTCGACAAAAGGAAGTGCAAAACATCCGCTGGTAGATAAAGTAATAGAGGCAACACAACTGGCTCAGAAGCTTGATCCAACAATGAATATCGATGGCGAGCTACAAGCCGATGCTGCACTTGTACCATCAGTAGGAAGCAAAAAAGCACCGGACAGCAAAGTTGCCGGAAAAGCCAATGTATTGGTATTTCCTTCTCTGGAAACGGGCAACATTGCATACAAACTGGTTCAACGCTTAGGTGCGGCGGAAGCTATAGGCCCGATACTTCAGGGAATGGCAGCCCCCGTACACGACCTGTCGAGGGGATGTTCCGTGAACGATATATATAACATGGTAGCCATCGCTGCCAATCAGGCTATTGCGGCAAAACAAAAATAACACAATATAAAGATATTATGGCAGAAATCATAGAACCTATCGAGGATTACGGATTAAGCAATAAACATAAAAAAAGGTCGCTCTTTTCCAAGATTGGAGTTGTCGGCTGCGGGCGGGATGGCCGCCACATTGTCAGCCTTACCGCATTATCGGGAATGGAAGTGGTTTTCATAGAAGTTTCTGATGAGAGGATACAGGAAGCTCTGAAAGATATAGAAAACGGCCTTGATACAAAAATTGAAAACTGGGGACTTACCCAAAGTGAAAAACGCGCTACAATGGGCCGTATCAAGGGTTCGCTTAAATACAGTGACCTGAAAGGATGCGATTTTGTGATCGAGTGTATCCGCTATGAGGCTAATGGTGAGCGCAGCACGGAATTACGGAAAGAAGTATTCCGCAACCTGGAACTGGTATTAGCGCCGGATGCTATCATAGCGACCAATGCTACAACAGTAATTATAAGCGAGCTTGCTGCCGAATTGACTCACAAAGAGCGTTGTATCAGTCTTCATTTCCCTATTACGCACACAGATGCCCGTATCCTTGAAGTGGTGAGAGGTACATTTACTTCACAGGAAGCAATAGATAAGATATACTTCTTTGCCAATATGATCAAATACACGCCTATCCCCGTGCATGAAAGCAGCGGATTGGTAAGCCTTCGCCTGATGATAATCATGCTGAATGAGGCTTGTGATATATGGATGGAAAATGTAGCTTCTATAGAAGATATAGACAAAGAATTTACCATTATTTACGGCCAGCGTTTCGGTATCTTCCAACTGGCAGATATCATGGGTATCGAAAAACTGGTGATGATGATGGAAGATATGTTCCACGAATATGGAGATAAGAAGTATAAAGCATCACCTATATTGTGGCGTCTCTATCGCTCTAAACAACTGGGTAAGGCCACTAAGAGAGGCTTCTATATTTACGATGATAATGGAAAACAACTTGGCCCAAACAATTTAATTTAACAGCATAGCATGAAAGTACTAGTATTGAACTGCGGAAGTTCATCTATCAAATATAAGTTCTTCGATATGAAGAGCAATGAAGTTCTGGCCCAAGGTGGTATAGAGAAGATCGGACTTAAAGGCTCATTCCTGAAAGCCACCCTACCCAATGGCGACAAATTGATTTTGGAGGGAGAAATCCTGGAGCATCAGGCAGGTATAGAATATATACTTGGAGTACTGACCAGCGAAAAACACGGATGCATTAAATCTCTGGACGAAATAGACGCTGTAGGACATCGTGTGGTGCATGGCGGCGAAGAGTTTAACAGCAGCGTATATATTACTGATGAGGTGATAAAGAAAATGGAAGAATGTATCGAACTTGCACCTCTTCATAACCCGCCTAATTTAGCAGGTGTTTATGCTGTAAAAGAACTTATGGGAGATGTACCTCAGGTGGGCGTATTCGACACAGCTTTCCATCAAACAATGCCTCCTAAAGCATATATGTATGGCCTACCCTATTCTTTATATGAGAAATACTCCATCCGTAGATACGGTTTTCATGGCACAAGCCACAGATATGTATCGAAAAGAGCAAGTGAAGCACTGGGCATACCATACGAGAAACAACGGATTATCACAGCCCATATAGGAAACGGAGGCTCTCTGGCTGCTATAGAAGGAGGAAAATCTGTCGATACTTCGATGGGAATGACTCCGGTAGAAGGCCTGCTGATGGGTACACGTTCCGGGGATGTAGATGCCGGAATTATTTCCTATGTAATGGAAAAAGAAAACATTGGTACGCAAGCCATATCTACTCTTGTTAATAAACATAGCGGACTGCTTGGTATTTCCGGCGTATCGTCTGACATGCGCGAAATTCGTGCTGCTATAGCAGATGGCAACGAGAAAGCCAAACTAGCATATGACATATTTGTGTATCGTATTAAGAAATATATCGGAGCATACACTGCTGCTTTAAAAGGACTTGACATCTTGGTATTTACTGGAGGTATCGGGGAAAATGCATTTTACCTGAGAGAAGAGGTATGTACAGACCTAGAGTTCCTCGGTATCAAGATAGATAAAGAAAAGAACAGCACTATCTTTGGGGAAGAAGCTATTATTAGTACTCCCGAATCCAAAATTACGGTTATGATAGTACCTACAGACGAGGAATTTATGATAGCCTCTGACACTATGGAAATCGTAAAAAAGTAACCTGATAGTTCTTCAAATATGACGATGAGGCTATACTGAAAGACGTGTAGCCTCATTTATTTTCATCATTCTAGAATGCTTCGGAAATATTGAAGACAAAGCCTCCTGTATCCTTCCCAAACCCATAATCTACCCGGGCATTGACATTATGCTTTACTTCGAATCGTAAACCAACTCCATAGTTGGGAAGCACATTTTTCATATTCAGTTTCTTAATAGTAGGGAATACAGTGCCGCCACCTACCCATGTGGTAAATCCAAAACGATCAATCAGATGCTGCCGCAACTCAACTTGCCCTGATATGATATTATTGTCGATATATCGTCCCGAATAATATCCACGCATACGCTGGTTTCCACCCAGTTCTTCCCTGAGAGGCCAGGGTGAATTATTACTGTTGAATTGTCCGAAAAGATCGAAAGCAAGAAGCCCTCCCCTCCATACTTTCAGATAAGTATCAGCGATGAATGTGGTGCGGTACAGCGTTCTTTCGGTATTTCCCAGTATATCCGGAAATATGGTTTGGCGAAACATAAGATACACTCCTTTACTTGGGTTGGGAATAAAGTCCCTGCTGTCATATTTGAGCGATACTCCCAGCCCTGTAGCTGTATAAGACAGTTTTTGGCCTTCCAGATATTCAATACTATCTATCTTGGAAATATTAGAGAAAGTGAAATCGAAAACGGCTCCTACAGCAAAGTACTGATGTAGGTTGTATTGATAATTAGCATCAATTTTTAATTGCCTGCGGGTATAGCTCGTCACAGGATTAATGTTACAAGCATCGTAGCTAATACCCCAAAAATCGAGCGGTTTTCTGGTGAGTCCTATTTCATAGGATAACAGTGATTTCCTCCCTTTAAAATTATTATTCCCTTTCGCTTCGAGCGCGAAGAAGCCTTTTATCGAAGCATTGAGAACCAGTGTTATATCGGATGGGGACATAACGGAGTCTGTACGGTCTAAGCGGTACAATCCTGTTGCCATACCTCCTATGCCAAAGCTGGCTTCGCGTGTGTAAGACGGGGCTCCGGCAAATGATATATCGATTCTTTTCTCGAAGGAACGATCGACATTACCATTGATTAATCGTTCCCAATAAGTATCTTTCTTTTTGGTTATAAGAGTATCCGGGATATTTTCATCAGGCACAGTCTCTTTTTGTGGGGGATTCCCTGTATTTTGCTGTGAATATAAGTTTGGAGTCAGTAATATTAGAAAACAAAATAGTATTATGTTTATGTCCCTCATTACGTTTTTCATCAATAGCCGTCTTTAATTGATTTCCTTATAAATTATTTGAAACGGTATCCCAGACCTATACTAACGGTTTCAGGATGCATCTTAATTGAGCTACTGTTAGCATCAAGAACATTCGTTATACTGACCTTATAGCCCACATTGATTTGTAGCCCATTAGCAAATTCGTATCCGGCAGTGACTCCAAAACCAGAATTAAAGTCTTCCATAGCCGAAAGTTCTGTTGCTTTATCCTTCTCGTATAGGTCTATTGTTTTTCCTGCCCGTTTCAACTTGGCACTATACCCAAATTCTCCGTACGGGCCTATTCCAATATAAACACGTCTATCGTTTTTCAAATTCCATCTGAACATGGCATACATCGGAATCTCTGTACCCCAATACTGGAAGTCTCCTTTATTTCCCTGACGAATAAAATCTGAAGACTTATAGTGCCAAAGGATTTCCCCTTGCAAGGCAAAAAGCTTGGTTAACTCTACATTTATAAATCCGCCACCGGTACCACCTGTTCTCATCTTGCTACTGATTTCCGACATCCCCGAAACAAAGAAACCGGAGATATTAACCTCTGCCTTGACTCCCCACGTAACTTTTATATCCAGATATTTATCTTTTTCCTGCGCAACTAATATGCTACAAAAAGTTGTTGCTAAAATGAGTATGAATATGATCTTTTTCATTGTCGATATATTTAAACGGGAGTATAAAGATAAATATTATTATCTATTAATTACACTGACAAAGATATGAATGATCTATCCCTATAAAGTCAATAAGACGGGTATTTTGGACTAAAGGTCGAATTTATTAATGGGCTACTTTTGACAGAAAATGGGCAGATTATTATATGAGACTCCCTCTTAAAGTCGATGTTGTTACTGCCATAAAGAGCTGAATTTTCCATCTCAATCTTTTTTGGGGAAATATTTTAAGCGACTTACTGGCATGTCTCCGCGTGAATATAAGAATCGGTAATCAAAAATTGTCTTATATTTGTATTTAACATTAAATCTGAATTTCCTGCTATAAACCTCAACTAAGAAATATATCAATTATGAAAACACAGAAAGGCTTGCTTCTATTTATCTTATTTACACTGATTTATTCAGGTAAGTTATATTCTCAAATACCAATTGTAGATAATCCGAAATATACAAAATATTATGATGTTGTGGATAAATGGATAATGGTATCACGGACAGTAGCTGACACAGTCTCTGAAACATCATTCAATTGCGGATTTATATTTATAGATCCCGATAAAGGTTTTTTCTTACAAATAGATGGACAATTTGACATTGATAACAATGGCAACTATATAATGGGTAAACCTATGGATATATCAGAAAAATTTAAATATCCAATTGGCCATAACTGGGCACATGTGGATACAATTTCTCAGGATAAGCGAAAGGAATTGGATCTACCCGAACATCCTTCCTGGTTGAAGTTTTATAAAAAAGACGAAAATGAACCATCCTATAAACTGAAAATAGCAACGGTTTATAATCGCGTGGGAGCATATAAAAAGTCATTGCCGATCTTGACCAGCCTTTATGATGCAGACCCGAATATGGATGGATTGGCTGTAGAATTATCACATCTCTACAAAGCTGCAAGAGAATATGATAAAATAATAACGCTTATGGAAAGCGCAATGAAAGTGAATCCGGAGAATCCTGCTTATTATTCCGCATTGGGGCATGCCTTACTCAAGACCGGCAAGCCGGATGAGGCCGAAAGCTTTTATCGAAAGGGAATAGAATTGAGTGATGATAAAGGCTTGAAGGGAAGCATGGCTTTCGATATGGTAACTGTTTATTTTGACAAAAAAGATAAAGAGAAATTCAATGAGTGGTATGCTATAGCAAAAGCATCTTTCGAAAAAGACTCTCTGTACGACAAGATTCTGGAAGACTTCAAGTCAAGGATCAATTAGAATTTGCGAAGCAAATATAATAAAAACAGGCACAGTTATTATAATTAATACTGTGCCTGTTTCAAAGTAATAAATGTATAACAACAAAAAACTTATAGCTTATTTGATATCCGACATGGCGGTCATTTGTCCTTTTGTTTTCAGGTTTTCCATTAAAAACTCATCTGCTTTTTCGATATCTATGATCGTGTATCTGTCTATTCCGCAGATGTGCATTTCATCAAGCACATCTACCAGATTACGATAGTTGGAGTCTTTCGTCGGTTTTATCAGGACATTCAGTCCGTCTTTCGATTTCTTTATTTCTGTCAATTGATCTTTGTATTGGGTATCAGTCAATTCTTTGTTGGCAAGCTGCCGCCTGAGGTTTCGCATTTTGGTTACGATGTAAGCATTACGATCGAGAAGCGTATTTCTTAAGCCTGAAATACTGATCTCTTTCAGCGAGGTATAATCTGTGAAATCGGCCAGACCTTCGTAATAGAAAATTTTGTCTTCTTCGCCCAGTATCACTGTCACCGACTTTGAAGCTGGAGATAACTGCTCTCCACCTTCATCGGTAGGCATTGCTATCTTCATCACCTGCGGGATGCTCAATGTGGTGCAAAACATAAAGAATGTGATCAACAGCATATTCATATCCACCATCGGGGTAAAATCTACTCTAAGAATACTTCTCTTCGGTTTACTTTTTTTCCCTTCGTTCCGGTTGTTTACTTCTATATTTGCCATGATAGTCTGATTTTTCAAGGTTAAACTTCTTTCTTTACTTAATAGAGCTTATCCGAATGGAAATTCCATAAAACGAAGAAGTTTTTTTTACATCTTCCATTAACTTCACTTCTTTCTTCGCTAGCATATTATTTACTTTCACGTCAAACATCTCCTCGAAGTGATTTATACCATTTCATCTAAGTTATTTAACTAAAAATAGGTATATTTACCCCCAATTAAATTAAGAAATTATGCATCATTCTAGTATAGTGAGAAAAACAGTGACTGTTTTATTGGTATTCCTATTTTTCGTCTTAAATCTTTTCTCCCAAGATTGGCAACAACAAGGATCTTATTTTATAAGAATGGATGGCAATACCTTTTTCAGTATAGATTCAGTAATAAGTACAACGATAGGTATCAGTCAGCGGGAAGGATTAGTTGCAAAAACGAAACAATACATAAGGAATAACCTTGATTTATTAAATGAAACTGACTTTAATGAGCCATTGGCTATCGCCTTTATGCATAGCCGGGGAGAATTATACAGGCATACAGGAAAACGAGTTTCCAGCTTCAATATTCTTAAAGACAGTACGGTTAAGTTTAACCAGGTTATGGTTATATACGACCCGGAATATTGTCCTTTGAATAGAGAGCTAATAAAAATCATCGTTTCTTCTAAATGGGGAAAACAGAAAGACAATCAACTCCTATGGTTAAAAGAGGGATTGGCAACTTACGTTAGTCCTGAAACAGACAGTTGTGATGGACTGAACTTAGAGGAAAATATACCTACCTGCTACAAAATGAAAAACTGACCGATTTACAGCAATTTCCCAAGAATGAAATAACTCCTGACTATAAAGCTGCTCGTTTACAGTCAGCGTATGTAGTTGACTATCTCATAGAAAATTATGGAGTAGGAAAGTTAAAAGAATTGTGGCAAAATGTAATGATTAATTTTGAGAAGATATATGGAATAAGTTTTGAAAATCTGGCTAAAAAAATAAACAAACAACTTGAAAGGAAATATAGTGAACCTATCACTATAGATTGGGAAGTATTTACTAAGGATTGTATTGATCCGCAACCGGATGATTGGCTGGTAGTATATGATAAAAACAACGCTGGTGAAGTAATGACTAAAAAAGTGGGTAATATTGAATTTATTATATTCTCTTTTATTGATGTAGACGTACGAAATGAAATTGTGGAGAAAACAAAAGATTACATAGCCCAAAATCTGGAATTAATAAATGAATCCGAACTTGAGTCTTCTATACAGTTGATTCTGGTTCAGAACAGAGAGGAAGTAAAAAAATTTACAGGGAATAGACTAGGAGGTATGGCTCATTTTAATTCCCAAGAAGGGATACACTCAATTACTTCTGTATTTAATGATACAGTTAACGTCCTTAAACATGAGCTGATGCATGCCGTGTCTGTTGAGAAATGGGGAGAATACGGATCTAATTTGTTATGGTTAACAGAAGGCTTGGCTGTTTTTGCTGCCCCTGATACAGAAGAATGTACGGGTTATACTTTAGAAGAACGGTATGCTTATCTTTTACAGAATAATAGACTGTTGGACATTAGTGAGCTTATAGCATTCCCTTGGACTAGAACATCTTATAGTCAAGCTGGTTATATAGTGAAATATTTAATTGAGAGATTTGGGGTAGAAAAGCTAAAACTATTTTGGCAAAGCGGAATGGATAATTTTGAAAAAGTATATGGATTAAAATATGAAGAGATGATATCTGAGATCAATTCAGAATTAAATAAAAAATACTCGAGCCCAATTGGGCTCGAGTGGAAAACTTTTAATAAAGATTGTATAGAAAATATTGATTAGAATCAAATAGTATTTAGTAGTAGGATGAGACCTACTATTAGTTTCTTATTTAACTCATCTTAAATTCAGTACATCGATTTGCTCTCCAAGAGTTGAAAGGAACATTAAATTGTGAACAATATCCCGGTTTTCCATTTGCCATTGTGCATTTATCATGCAGATATAGTCCTTTACATGGAAATTCAGCATCGTCCATTTTAATACACCTTCTATAGTTACCGCCAAAACCGGCTAAACAGCCATTTAGAATACATGCGGCTTTTGATCTCTCTCCTCCACTTAACCCGAGCTTATCTGCACAATTGGAGTCACTTGTACACTCATCATCGCAGATCCAGCTTCCACTACCAGTTCCTGAACCTGTTCCGCTACCTGAGCCTCCAATATGACCTTCGTCACAGACCCATACATTGGTAACTGTTGCGCCTTGGCTGATTAATTGGTTGTATACATCACGATCCATACAATTAGATTCGCTAGTACCATCACCTCCTTTCCAGCCAGAGCCGGAACCACTATTTGTTCCTGAACCATTTCCTGAGCCAGATTCATTACCAGAACCAGATTCATTACCGGAACCAGAACCATTATTAGAGCCGCCATTGGAGCCACTACCAGATCCTGCTGCCATTAATTGGATGCTTGTTAATACTCCTGCATCCTTTAAATTCATTTTTTTTAGTACATTCATTTTAGTTTTTGTTTTTTTAATGTTTAAAATATTAATGTTGTAGCTTAGGTTTGCACGTGCTTCTGCTTTTGCCCTACAACTTTAACAAAAGCTATTTTTTCTTATTTCTATCTATAGATAAATTGGAAAAAATAAAATTGAGGTTTTGGACAGAATTGATATATAATAAATGTTAAATATATATAAATCAATTCCTCTTCCCTGAATTCAAAAAAAATCTACATACTGGATAACTTCAGCTTGTTTTCAAATCCATAAAGTAGATTATATCTTCTATGCTATACTGGTAGGGAAGCTCATATCCGTTAAAAAGAATAGTTGGAGTTCCAGCAATATCTGTTTGATTTTTCCATTGTTTGTGATTATCTATTTCCAGCTTTATGCTATCTGCATCTATGTTGGATTGATACTCTTCAAAGAATTCCTCTTTTCTGAATTTCCCTTCTTCAAACCATTTATTATATATTTCTTCTTTTTCTTGAAGGTTATACTTCTCTGAAAAATAGATCGCAGCTAAAAAATCGGCTACTCGATTCCAGTTTTTCATTGAAAGAGCTGAAAATATACTGTATGCAAACGCTATCCCCTGCTTTTTGCAGCAATTTTTCAATGCGCTTATGCATCATCGCACAAGGAGCACAATGCGGATTGGTAATGATCGATATAAGCAAGTCGGCATTTTTGTTACCCCAAATAATCCGGGATGTAGAATGATCTACCCTATAATATGGTTGTTGTTTCAAAAGTGAGGAAAAAACTTCAGGTTTTAACCGTAAATCGTTAAGTTCTTCTTTGATGTATTCAAGATGTCTTTTATCATTTAATTTCGGAACTATAAAACTGATCACTAAGAATGGTATGGCGTACATACACCCTGTCAGCAATATATCCAGAATAGTAAATTGAGGAAAAACTATGTAGCCAGAAATAAGGCATACAACAAAAGTAATCCATAACAATACCTGAACAATTAGGCAAAGAGGACACCATTCCTTGACTTTGATTTTTTGATACCATACACTCCACAAACTATACGGTAAAGCACATACATTGAGTAGCACCATGTAAGATATAAGCTGAGGTAAAAACATAAGTATCAGAATATTTGAAATGAAATAGCTTAACCCTACTTCACTCCACCCAATTACTCCCATAAGTTTTGCAGCAGATGAATTTAAAACGCTGTTGCAATTTCCTTTTTTAAGCATCGAGCATATTTTATCCGCATGGTCATTCTTTATATACATTTGCTTCTGTATCAGCAGATAACCAATATAGATCCCAATCAGATTAACAATCGATAATAGAACTAATTCCAAATGATTGTAGATTCCATTGCTAATAATGCCTATAAAAAAGATGATGCCAACAACTACTAAGGATAGATTTTTACGAAAAATGTTAAATAACTCTTGCGTCCTGTGTTCTTTATATTGAGGCTCAATAGAACTATTATTTACATCAGGCAACAAGACGACACCATCCCATATATTGAGGAAGTCATTGAGTGGAATACTTATACTTCCTTTGTCGGATATACAGGCTACTTTGTCATTTTTCAGTTCTTTTACAACAAAGATTTCGCCTTCTATATTTACAAAGAAAGGCTTCTTTATCATTCTTAACTCTTCTACGTTCTTCGTCTTAATCGCAACATTGTTAATATTATAATCAGTTAGCATATTCGATAATCCGAACAGAGTATTTCTATGCGGATTTTCGTTATAAAGTTTGTTTACATGCGTTTCTGTAAACTTTACGTTCCATTGCTCAAGGATAAGCTCAAAGATGTTCTTACTTTTTGGTCTCATGATAAATACTTTTTTTTAATTTATATTCTATTATGCATTTTACTTTGGTTTACTGCATATAGATAAATTCGAAAAAATATAATTGTGGTTTTGGATAGGATTAATACATAATAAATGTTAAGAATATGGGAATTGTATTACCCTGGTAAAAACAAGGAATAGTACAGATGAATTATTTCTATTATCAATAATCAATATTCTCTCCTTGAATATGAACTTATGCATATTATTTTAGCTATTAAGTGGGAATCGCCTATAGTAGATTTATTATGATTGGATGAAGGATTAGCTATTTTTGATAATCCCGAAACAGAAGATTATAATGACTATGCATCAGAAGAAATATCCGTTTTTCTTTTGCAATATAATAAGCTATTGGATATGGATGATATAATACAATTCCTTCTTACAAATATTGAATATACTCAGGCTAGCTATTTAGTAGAGTATTTATTTGATAGCTATGAGATAGAAAAAATTAAGGAATTGTGGCAAAAGGAATGAAGAATTGCAAGGGAAAATATGGGTTATAATTTGAAGAAATAATCTTAAATGTAAATATTAAATTAGATAAAAAATATCCCCAGCCAATAGATTTTGACTGGGAGAAATTTAGAAGAAAATGTTCTACATATACCCAAAATTTAGACTAATTACATAAGTCATGATTACGGCGATATATTATTAAAATCTATTCAGACAGGGCATTTTTTATTAGGCTTCGCATCCAATCTTCTCCCGGATAGCCTATTACAGGATCAAAGGAAAGCTTTCCTGTTTTATTGTAGAAAAGATAGGCAGGGATAGCGGTAATTTTCAAACTATTCATTATGTGCGTCCATTGCTCCTCATTCAGGTAATAATGTTCTCCGTCAATGGCTTTTATTTTTGCTTCCCATAACTCTTTAGGTGAAGACGTATTGGTTATATAAACAAATACGACATCCTTGTCTTTCGATTCTGCTTTAAGGGGTTGTATTTTCTTCATTGCCGACAGGCAGGGCGCACACCATGTCGCCCAAAGATCCACAACTACAGCCTTACCTTTATAATTGGAAAGAATAGCATCCAGTAGCTTTTCATTAGCTACCTGCGGCGTTTCGTTAACAATAGCTTCTCCTTTATCGTTTGCTATCTTCACTATCTTTTCATTCTCATGTAAGATTATTTTCTCTATATCTCCTCCTTTGTAATAAGTCTTTATATTTTGAATTTGCTTCTCCGATAATGGTTTTAGTTCATCTGAAAATTGTTTTGAATAAGCGTTGGCTATTAGTATATCATAAAACTGCCCTTTGTCAAAGCCTACTAAATCAGCCATTATAGATTTTACTCCTTTCAGCCATTCATCTATTGGGGTTTCGTTAATAGGAGAAAGATTCAGTATTTTATTAGTAAGGATTTCCTGACAAAGTGATGAATAATGCATATTATATAGATACTGGGAATTGTTCAGATTAAGATCTTTCAGAAAACTATAATATGTCTTATCGGGTTGATTCGTTATTTTTAAAGTTGTAGTATCTCCTTCTGGTTTTATATCTTCATATATCTTGATTATTCCTTCGTCAAAACTGAGTTCGAAGAATGTTAATTTAAACATGAAAAGACTGAACAAATCTAAATAGTATGCTTTCGTCTTATCACTCAATATAGTATCTTCTTTCATAATCTCAAGCCTGTAATTCAGGTTATTTCTAATAAAATAAGGAATATATTCATTGGGGTTTTGGACAAACAGGTTTATGGTGTCTTTAGTTGTACGGCTCTTATCCGAACCAAGCATTGCCATTTTTGAAAATAGTTCGGATACTTGTTTTGCTTCTTCTGGAGATTCAAAAAAAGATTCTGAACCACTTATTATTTTGACTTCTATTGGAGCTTCCTCCGGACATATTATTTCCAATTTTGTTTCCTGTTCGGGCGTTATACTAATTGTAAAGAATGTTATTCCATTATTAACTAAAACTGATACAATTTGAGGTGAAATTGTAACAGGAATTTCACACTCAAAACTGCCATCATCATTAATAGCGACCTTAAACTCGTCTATTTTATTTAAAATTACATCTACAGATTCGAATTTGAGATTGAATACCTTAAATTCATTATTTTCGCATAAATTAATAACATTTCCCGATACTTTTGCTACTCCGGTTTCAATTCTAGGATTGAATATACCGCTATCATTTTGTTTGGTGCATGACATTAGAAGCAGACAAAAAGTAAATAAAATATTAAAAAAAGATATATTATTATCCATAGAGTTTTTCAATTAGATATTTAAAGATAAAGTATCATTGATCCAAAATTAATAAAATAAGATGAAAATAATCCCTAATGCAAAATAAATTTGCATTAGGGATAAAGAATTTAAACTCTAATCATATCTAAGATTGCATTAGGCAATCAAGACCATTCGGACTTTTTCCTCCTAATGACCGACAGTTTCCGTTTGTCGCAACGCCTCTATCATTTATAGCCCAGCATTTAACAGTAGGTACTGCATCAGAACAAGCTTGTTTTGAATCGGGTGATTCACATTGCAGTGGTTCCCCTTTAGCAGTTCTTCTACATAATCCACTTCGTTCTGGGAAATAACATTTTTCGTCATGAAGTTTACCACTACATTTTTCGATCGCTTCCTGTCTAGTACGGCCGGATGGCATATATCCCATCGCTTTTCCGTTATAGTTACCTCCATCCTTAGGATCATATTCAGTTCCTGAACCGGTTCCACTGCCAGTTCCCGAACCGTAATCCCAGCCTCCTCTAGGGTTACCGCCATTTCCACTACCGCTTCCAGAACCCCAAATTATTGCGGGATCTGATGTAATATAGCCAAGGCCACATACCCATACATTTTTGATAGATATACCCCGATCAACCATATCATCATAAACTGATAGCGGCATACATTTCTCTGCACTAGTTCCGTCTCCCTGTCCTGAACCACTACCGGATCCTGTTGTCATTAGTTGAATGCTTGTTAATATTTCTGCATCCTCTAAATTGATTTTTTTTAATACGTTCATTTTTTATAAATTTAGATAATGTTGTAGATTCATTGTTTGTTGCGCAGTTACTCACTCTTGCCCTACAACTTAACAAAAGCTTTCGCTATAATTACATCTATAGATAAATTCGAAAAAATATGATTGTTAATTTTGGGTGGGAAAATTTTTAAAAAAGTTAATGATACTTAATAAACCATGATGCTTCAGAGCCTATATAATCTCTGTTTAATCGTTTCAGATAGAATGAAAATTTAAAAAGTAGGTTATGTTTTCTATGTTATAATTTATAATTCTTTCCATATATCTTATCTTTGTAGTTCATTTATCAGTTTATATATCGATGAAACAAAGAATATTACTTTTTGTCACTATCTTTCTTTATTTCGTTCTGGTTTTTCTGATCGGAAAGGTTCTATTTGCCCTCATTCACTCTTCAATGGGGGGAGGTATTTCAGTCAGCAATGTGTTTAATATTCTCTATCATGGACTGCCACTCGACTTTTCGATGAGTGGTTACCTCACAGCCTTGCCCGCTCTTATACTGATTGCTTCCATATGGCTAAAACCTGCGTTGACAGCTAAGATTTATAATGTCTATTTTTTCATTATCCTGTTTGTTATTGCTATCATTACCATAGTCGATATAGTCGTATATCCTTTCTGGGGATTTCATTTCGATTCCACTGTATTCCTTTACCTGCAAAAGCCTAAAGAGACTTTTGCCAGTGCTACACCTGCACAGATGATATTGGGTACATTGTCAATCATTGTCTTCACTGCGGTTATCTTCATCGGCTATATATACATCATCCGCAAACAGGTATTGAATTTGACCGTTCCCAAATCATTATGGCAAACCAGCATTGTACTTCTTTTGTTGACGGGTTTTCTGTTTCTGCCTATCAGGGGCGGAGTTACGGTATCTACAATGAATGTCGGTAAGGTATATTTCAGCGACAATATGTTCCTCAACCATGCGGCTATCAATCCGCATTTCAACCTGATGTATTCGTTTACCAAATCAGATAATTTCGGTTCGCAATATCAGTTTTATGACAAAGAAGAAGCCTCAGCTATTTTCGAGAAACTTAGTTATCAACCTCAGAGCGACAGTATTCCTAAATTGCTTAGAATTGAAAAACCCAATATTATTCTGTTCATGCTGGAAAGCTTTTCGGCAGATGTATCGTCCGATTCTATTATTGCACCAAATATGTACAGGTTTGCCAAAGAGGGAATAAGCTTTACTAACTTCTATGCCAACAGCTTCCGCACCGACAGGGGATTGGTCTCCATATTGAGCGGATACCCTGCCCATCCTACGGTTGCCATTATGAAGTACCCTCAGAAAACAGGCACATTACCGACTATACCAAGAGTATTGAAGGAAAACGGTTATAATGACTTATCTCTATATTATGGAGGCGATGCCGATTTTGCCAATATGCGTTCTTACTTTGTGGGAGCATGTGCCATAAGCGAAATTATCTCCGATAAAAGCTTCCCATTGAGTGACCAACTTACGAAGTGGGGCGTGCCCGATAAGATAGTGATAGAACGTGCATATAACGATATAACCACAAAGGAGCAGACTGAACCGTTCTTCAAAAGTGTACTTACCCTCAGCAGTCACGAGCCGTTTGATGTGCCTACGGATAAATTTAACGAGCCATACCTTAATGCGATAAACTATACGGATGAATGCCTTGGCAGCTTTGTAGACGGGCTTAAAACCACATCATTGTGGGATAATACCCTGATAATATTTATCCCCGATCATGCTATGCAATCATATCCACAGGGTATAAACAACAGCGATCCGCAACGTTTCCATATACCAATGATCTGGCTGGGTGGAGTTGTGAAAGAACCTGTTGTAGTTGCGGACTATGGTTCTCAGAACGATCTGGCAGCTACCCTGCTATCTCAACTGGATGTAGATCGCAGTAAATTTACGTTCAGCAAGGATATGTTGAATCCCGATGCCAATAAACTTGCCTTCTATTCTTATCACAACGGGTTTTCGATGATAGATACCACCGGAGTTATCATTTATGATAATGACAAGCAAAGCATCTTACATCAGGAAGGTAATCCTGAGCTGGAAAAAGAGGCAAAAGCATATTTCCAAAATATGTATATAGATTTAGGAAACAGATAACCAGCCTATTCTCTTTTTACCAGAATATCTTTTATATTGCCGTTCTTATCTTTGACTGTGAAGATATATGAATCTTTTTCTTCAAGACCTTTACCCATAAAGACTTCGCATTCGGTTAATCCTTCCAGGCTGTTACCGTCTACAGCTAAAACGTGATTGCCGGGACTTATTTTAGTACGTAATTCCTTATCCCATATAATCCCTATCCTGTATTTATCGCCTGACGAAGCTAATGATGCAGTTAGTTTCTTTTTTTCAGGCTTCTGCTCCTGATCGCTAAACGGATCGAAATAAAATAAACCATTCTTGAAATCTATTGTGACAAAACCATATTCTAACAGAGTTGCACCGATTCTACTATTGGGAAAAGTTGTCGTATTTATTGAAACATCTTTGATAGATGAATTTCCTATTTCCAACTCCGGAATTTGAACTTTGTATTGTACTGTATCTTGCGACCCGCCAAACAATGTGGTGGTTTCGCTCCCATACCCTTCCTTTATATTATCAACAAAGAAACCCTCGTCTCTTAAATAGTAAAACGAACGTAATGAAAGGTGAAGCAATTCGTTCATCCCACTATCAAAATAAAGCACTAAATCGTCATCTTTTTGATTATTATCGACAAAGGATATTTTGAATATAGGCAATTTCTGAGGACTAATTTCCAACATCTCTATCGGATTACTTAATTCAACCTTTATTTTTTCGGGACTATCTGCTATAGTAATAACTTTATCGGGTGAAGAAAAATGAACTACAGAATTACGCAACAGGTTACAGTCGATAATACCATCCAGATCCAAACATTTCATTATTACCGACTCTTTGAGATGTATAGCCGGAATATCATTGAATTCAATACCATCTAATGTAATTTCGGATAAAGAATATATATTCAGGCTGTCAACGTTGCCATCCGCATCAGCTACAGGCACTTTATCTAATAACCGGGGCTTTGTCTCTTCAACCAATCTATCTGTAATAACTGTATCTGCACCCGTATCGAATAAGAAACGGTATGTCTTTCCTCCTATCTGCGCATTCACTATTAATAAGGGAACTACAGTATCGCAGGAAAGCTTTATGGTATAATCAGTTGCTTTAGTTCCTCCTAAATTGAGGGTTTGCAATTTTTGAGCATATAAATCAAAAAATAAAGTAAAAAGCAATAATAATAGTGCAAGTTATTTCATAATAACCGATATTCAGTATATGCAATAAGTAATGATCTGTTTTTCAGAATATGTGTGTACGGACTCAGGAAGCAGACGACAGTTTTATTCCTTTTCTATCGTCACTTCTTTTACATTGCCATCTTTATCTCTTATTCTGAATATGAAAGAGTCTTTTCCCTTAAAGTCATAATCTTTAAGCATTTCTTTGCATCCCGGTTTCCCTTCCAGGCTTATGCCATCTATGGATAATACCTGGTCGCCCGGAGTTATTTCATCTTGTAAATCCTTATTCCAAACGGCTCCTATTATGAATTTATTTTCCCACAGTATCACATCTACAGACATTTCTTTTTCGTAATGATCTGGATTTTTTTTAGGATATGGTTCAAAATAAAATTGCCTGTTCTTATAATCGATAGTGACATCGCCGTAATTGAATAAATATGATCCTATTTGTGAATCATTTTTACGTACAGTATTTATCGTAACGTTTTTGAAATGCGCATTGGCAATGCTTAAATCAGGAATTCTCAGCCTATAAAGATCAGTATCGCGCACCTGGCCAGTAGGAGTGCCGATCAAGCCACCCATTCCCTGTGTTATAATTGAATCAGAGAATATATCATGCTTTCTTATGTCGAGAAATTGGTTTAGCGTCATCTCATACAAACCGGGCATCGCACTACTGAAAAGGACATCTATAGAGAAGTTCTGTTTGTCTGTCAGAAAAGATTTGAGCATAGGTATACGATTTCCGGAAACTAAAATCATCTCTGTTGAATTTTCTTTATTCAAGTCAAATTTGCCGGGCGTGTTTGCAATCCTGATTGTTTTGTCAGAAGATGAAAAACGAACCACTGAGTTTTGCAGCAGGTCACTGCCTATTACTCCGTCTATCCCCAGACATTCAGTCAATTGTGAATCATCGAGTTTATGTGCCACCAAATTATTGAAAGTGACTCCATCGAGGGTGATTTCCTGCAAGGAATAAGTATATATAGTATTAGTCCTGCTTTCATTATCAGTTATTGTCATCGTCTCTAAGACATCTGGTTTGATCTCCTCTATAACCTTTTGTGAAAGATGAGTACCTGAGCCTGTATCCACTACAAAGCGGTATTCTTTTCCTCCAATATCTACTGTTACAATTAAGCGCCCGCCTACCAGATCGTACGGCAAACTGATAAGGTAATCGGACTGGTCTTCAGCCACATAATTCATTTGTTTATCCTGATCTACAACAACATCTTTTATATTTCCTTCTTTGTCTTCTATTTTGAAAACAAAAGAATCCTTATTACTGAAGTCAAGTCTGGCTTTGAAAGCATAGCATTTTTCAAATCCTTCCAGATTAACATCGTTTATGGATATTATCCGGTCACCGATACTAAGTTTATCTTCCAGTTTTTTATCCCAGATAACCCCTATGATAAATTTTCCATCCTCTGTACTTATACTAACGGGCAACTCTCTTTCATAAAGATCACGGTCTTTATCAATATATGGTTCATAATAAAACCGCTTATTCTTAAAGTCGAGAGTAACGTCACCATAATGGAGCAAGGAAACCCCCACCCGGGAATTATCGTTAGTTGTGGTAGTGATCGATAAATTTTTAAAATCAACATTACCAATAGTTACATCAGGGATTCTCAACCTGTACATAAGTGTATCGGGTGCACGCCCAAAGAAAGTAAAACTATGGCTCCCCATCCCTTGCCTTATATTTCTGATGGTAAATATATTATTATCTTTAAATAGATGGAAATGCCTGAGGGCCAGATCATAGAAGCCTGTCATTCCACTATCGAAAAGAAGATCGATATTCCCTCTGAGATTATCTGACAGAAGAGTTTTGATGACAGGGAAATTCTGTTCCGGGATTATTTGCATCTCTGTTGAAATATCTTCTCTGAGATTAAATTTTTCAGGATTGTCGGTAATTGTTATAGCTCTCTTAGCGGAAGAGAAGCGAACTGCTAAATCTTTCAACAGGTTACTACCTATTATTCCGTCAAATTCGAGACACTCCATAAAATCCGAGTCTCTTAGATGAAACGCAGGTATATCATTGAAAGTAACTCCATCAAGTGTGATCTCCGGCAAAATATATACATTCAGGCTGTCTGTTCCCGATTCACTGTCAGTTACATTCATTTTACCTACAAGCTTCGGTTTTATTTCATCTACAAGCCTTTGGGATAGGCAAACGGATGCTCCTGTATCGAAAAGAAAGCGGTAATCTTTACCGGATATTTCTACATTTACGATCAATAAATTTTGAGTCGTATCGAATGGCAGGGTAATCAGATAATCCGATTGGCGTGTGCCACCCGAAACCATAGAAGTTATTTCCTGTCCATATGAATTGAGAATAAAAAAGAACAGGAACGATAAAGCCGCAATTTTTTTCATAGAGGTTTGTTAATTGGATTATTGGGTAATTCGAGCATAAAGATAGATAAATAAGTTAAATCTGTCTGCCTTTCTAAATAAAATGAATATTCAATATCAAGATATATGTTTTAAGATTAAAAAGGCAAAAGCTCAAAATAATTTTATATTTTTGTGCCTGCTACAAGGTCCCGTAGTTTAATGGATAGAATGAAGGATTCCGGTTCCTTTGATGTGGGTTCGAGTCCCTCCGGGATCACTTGATGGGACTGATTGCCATTTTTGGCAATCAGTCTTTTTATTTTCTCTCTATATCTCGCGTTATCACTAAGAACTGTGTTGATGAACTCATTGATTTTTGTGGTTTGATATTGGTTTTTCAAATATTCCAGTTTTTTAGAGAAAATCAAACCAATCATTAAATATTTGGTTTCTATATCCATCGAATTGAACAACTTATCAAGGTTTGATAACAGGTTCAAGCCATAGGGGCAACGAATAGAAATTTTCATGGGTTATCGCATTGATGAAGCTAAATGGGATGCCGACGAACAAAGGGTAACTAACAACTGTACAAATAAACTTAAACAATCAGCTTCGGTATTTCGGATGGCTCTTTAGCTACTTTGATTCCTGCTGCTTCCATTGCAGCTATTTTGTCGGCAGCATTACCACTTCCACCTGATATAATTGCTCCGGCGTGCCCCATTTGCTTGCCCGGAGGCGCAGCCTGTCCGGCGATAAAGCCCACAACAGGTTTTGTTACATGCTGTTTTACATATTCGGCAGCTTGTTCTTCGGCGTTGCCACCTATTTCTCCTATCATCACAATGGCTTCTGTTTCCGGATCATTTTGCAACATTTCCAGTAATTCGCGGAAATATAATCCCACTACAGGGTCGCCACCCATGCCAACGGCAGTCGATTGCCCCATTCCGGCGGCAGTGAGATGGTAAACCACTTCATAGGTCAGTGTACCGCTACGGCTTATCACCCCGACATTTCCTTTCCTGAATATTTGTCCCGGAAGTATTCCTGCAAGGCTTTTTCCCGGCGACATCAGTCCCGGACAGTTTGGGCCAATCAGCATTGCCCCTTTCATTTGTACAAAGCGGTATGCTTTGATTACGTCCAGTGTAGGCATCCCTTCCGAAATGCAAATAATCAGCTTGATACCAGCTTCTGCGGCTTCCATTATAGCATCAGCGGCAAAACGGGCAGGCACGAAGATTATTGAGGTATCGGCCTGTGTTTCTTCTACAGCTTCGTATACGGTATTGAATACGGGAACGCCCAGTACTTCAGTTCCCCCTTTTCCGGGGGAGGTGCCACCTACTACGTTGGTACCGTATTCTTTCATCTTTTGTGTATGGAAACTACCGTCGCGTCCGGTAATTCCCTGTACTATAAGTCGTGTGAATTCGTTTATAAGTATGCTCATATCCTTTTAGTTAACAGTTAACAGTAATCAGTTAACGGAGTTAATATTATATTTGATTTAAGAGATATTCTTAGTAATATAGAGTTTGATAACTGCTAACTGTTGACAGCTAACTGCACGGCTTCTCCCATTGTTTCGGCCACCCGGAAACGTGTGCCTTTCAACATTTCGCGTCCTTCCTTTTCGTTTGTTCCTGTAAGACGGACTATAACCGGAATATTCGTTTTCAACTTCTCAAAGGCTGTTAATAATCCTGATGCTACATCATCGCAACGGGTGATCCCGCCAAAAATATTAATCAGCACCACTCTTACTTTCGCATCTCTCAGTAACAGAGCCATTGCATCAATCACTTTATTCGGGTTAGAACTGCCTCCTATATCGAGGAAGTTGGCAGGATGTCCACCATACAGTTTTATCATGTCCATTGTTGTCATTGCCAATCCCGCACCGTTTACCATGCATCCTATTTCGCCATCGAGCTGTACATAACTGAAACCTTTTTCTTTAGCATAGGCCTCTGTTTTTTCCGCCTCGGTAGGCTCAAATAAAGTTAGTATCTGAGGTTGACGGTAGAGGGCATTATTATCAAAGGTCATTTTAGCATCGATGGCTATCAGGTTGCCTTCTATTGTCAGTACCAATGGATTGATTTCAGCTAAAGAAGCATCTTTGTCTGTAAATAGCTTATATAACTTTTGGATTATAGATGCCATCTGGCTTACCTGTGCGGAATTTTCAAATAGTTCAAAAGCAAACCTACGGGCAAGGTAATCGGGTATGCCGATTAGGGGATCGATAGGGAATTTCAAAATTTTATCAGGCATGGTTGCTGCCACTTCCTCAATATCCATACCTCCTTCGGCACTCATCATCAGGATTACTGATTTTGTATTGCGGTCAATAGTGAAACTTACATAATATTCGGAGGCGATATGTACAGCTTCGCTGATAATAACTTTTTCTACTTTATACTCCTTGATTGTCATTCCCAGTATATTCCCGGCATATTGGGAAACTTCCTCCCGTTTTTTTACCAGTTTCACACCTCCGGCTTTGCCACGTCCTCCGGTTAGCACCTGCGCTTTTACAACGACACGTTCCATTTGCATAGCATCGTATGCGGCACAAGCTTCTTCGGCATCGTAACAAAGTACATATTTCTCTACGGGGATACCATAAGACGAGAATAAATTTTTGGCTTGGTATTCATGTATCTTCATTGGTATAAAATTTAATTAATGAGCATTAATACTATTTTATAACAACTAAAATTACATGTAAGTTTTGAGATAATCAATATTAATAATTACAATAATCAGATTATGATATATAGAAAATTTCTATAAGTGACTGCATACCGCTACCAGTCCAGCCCCATCTTTTGAATAAACACATTTTTGTGCAATCCTGCTTTTATCCTTAAAAAAACGAAAAACTCCCAACATTCATCCTTTATGGGAGTAATATTGGGAGTAAGCTTTGTAATCATCTGATTATCAAATTATCCAGCGGAAGCGGGGGAAGTAGAACAATCCTCAGATTTCCGTTGTATGTCAAGTATTTATAACCTTTAATTCGTTGAGTCCACCGAATAACACACCATTTTATACTTCAATAAAATGCACTGAAAAGACCTCTCTTTCACAAAGATAATATATTTTTGTAGAAATGATATTTGGTTATGGAAGATTATTACGAACATGATGATACTTTAGATAAAGCATTGCAAGAACTCACAAGTTAT
This sequence comes from Prevotella sp., assembly GCA_031285905.1. GTDB lineage: Bacteria > Bacteroidota > Bacteroidia > Bacteroidales > Dysgonomonadaceae > Dysgonomonas. The sequence goes on along the minus strand of JAITVH010000114.1, from coordinate 10,734 downwards.
GTTAGTTGGTTCTTAAATCTGGGGAAACGGTATGCAGATATAATAAATGAGCCTCCCTATTATTATGACTATATAGAAGACCGATTGTCAAAATACGATGATACAATAGTTATCTCCCGATTAAAGCAACTGTTAGACAATCTGAGCAGCATAACCCTATCTGATATAAAGAGGGCTATCTCTGATGAGGAAGGATGGGAAGACAATGAGATTATTTCAAAAGAAGAAGTCCGACTAAAAATATTAGAAGAAAAAAAATCTACTCAAGATTTTATTCAAGGTATCATCAACCGAAGAAAAAAAATATCTCAATTATCTCGTAAGAGAGGTTTTGATATTAAAGATAAAAATAGCCAGATAAAAGCTATGAAAGCTATTCTTATAGAAGGGGGATTTATAGATGATAACTCTCATTTTGTAAAAATACTTCGAGGAGAAGCTTCCAATGAAAAAATAAATTGGAAAACTCGGAAAAACCATTTTGTTTATTTCGTGAAAAAGTTATTTAAGAAATTCTTTGATAGTGACGTTGATTGGAGAATTATTGAAGACTCCTTCACTATTCATGGATATTCAAAGTAATAATAGTATGCCTGCTAAAAGCACAAAGGAAATACTCGATAAGATATTATATTTATGAGATGTTCAATCCTCTACTATTTACTCTCTACTTGAAGTTATTTTAGGTAGAGTTTTTTTATTCCTTTTCTTGAAATTCACTCTTTCGCCCCACAATACACTCTACCGACCTCTACCCCTCTTGAATACACTGGTTTTCAGTATTTTTTGATAATAATTTTGTCGTGTCAACAATGCGCAAGAAATGGCAAAATTTTAATCATTAAATAATAAAAGATGAACCTCGAAGAAGAATTCGAACAGATAAAAAAGAAGCAAGATAAAACACTTGCTCTTTTGGAAGAACTCCGAAACGGAGCAGTAAATAATAAGGATAAGATATACGATATGGCAGACCTTGAGGAAAAACTCCATGTCAGCCGCCGTACCTTGTTCAAGTGGAAAAGTGAAGGAAAAATGAATTTTAGTCAAATCGGAAAGAAGTTATATGTAACCGAAGCCGAATTGGAAAGATTCTTGGAAGTAAATAATCAAAACAATGCAGACTATGGCAGAAGATAAGAAACCCTCAGTTATAATCAAGACCTATGAAAGTCTATTTGACGTAGTTATTTACGAATTTTGTCCAAAACAGGAACAATGTATAATATAATTGAATGCTAATACAAATTTGGTTCTATATACAGAAGGAAAAGAAGAGAACACTCTTAAAACGGCTGTATCAGTCAATGCATCAAATAATACTATAAATATATATGAAATATTTTCCGGCAGTGCATTACCATCCGTTAGATCGTCTAAAGCAATAAGTTTTTCCATTGTTAATGGTCGAAAATATATTTTAGAAATGTATAGGCTTGCCCGCGCTAACGGTATCAGGATTACAGATACCCTGACGGGCAAAACAGAATATCTGGAAGTATATCCTACGCAGGCTGTACATGGCAGCGATAAGGAGGTTTACGCCGGTGGCTTACAATACGACCAGTTCGGGATATTTTGGAATGGAGGGACTGCCCCGATCATACATGAATTATCATGTGGTTACTTTGGAGTAAAAAATCCACTTCTATACATTGCTGGAGATTCTATTATGTATGGATATGGAACGAATAATATAGATAAAACATTTGCTCATTTGGTCGGAGCTATGACAGGAGGAGATTATGTAGTATCTCCCCGGGGTGGTGGTAAAATAGGGGGCGTTCTTGAAAAAACACAAACTGAATGTGCAATAATCAAACCAAAGTATGTGATGGTAACGATTGGCACAAACCAAACGCCTACTATTTCAGAATTGCAACAATTAATCGACTCTATTGAAACCATTGGTTCAATACCGATTATCAACTGCATCCCTTGCCGGACAAACGGTGAGCAAATGGCTGCCAATAATAATATCCTATCGATGGGGGTATATAGTTGCCGTTCTGATTTAGCGACAGCCATAGACCCGACAGCAAGTACACTTAAAGCGGACTTGTCATTATATGTCGATAACGGTGTTCATCCCAATACTGTAGGTTTCAAAAGGATGGCTGACAGGGTAAGGATAGATTTGCCTTTTTTGTTTTAAATGGTAGAAAGAGTTTAAATACAATATTTAAAAATCAATTAAATTATATATTGCGTCTGCAATAGCTTCCATTCCTTTGTCGCCTGGATAGTCGGCAACTGTTGGGTTATCGATAGAATATAATTGTCCGTCATCTCCCATAACCTGATTACCTACTTTACTTCGGTTTTCAGTTGTGTCAAGTTCTTTTAATGACAACCAAACACAATTCTCTGAATCTGCAACATTCTTTTGTGCGGTATCTTTGGCTGTTAAATTAGCGCTTGCCGTCATAAATACGCCCGAAATAACTATTTGAGCATTTGGGGCAAGTGATTTAATGTGTTTTACCAATAGCCTAAGATCAGACTCATAGTTTGTTAAGGAAGTTACATTCTCTCCCAAACGTATAACAACCAGCGACTCATTACCGTCGAAATATTCATCGAAATAACTCAGATCATAACCGCTATGATTACGTTCCCAGTCGACCGACCATGCTATTTTGAAAGATGCATTCGGGTCAATACCTTTTAATTTATCATTCAATACATGTACGAAGCCATTTTCTCGTTTTGATGCTGCCATACCATATTCGCCCCACCAATATGAATTTATAGGATGCCATGCGATTGAGTTACCAATCGCAACCCATTTTAAATTATTAGTATCGTGTAATGTTATCCTTTTTACATTAGGATTATTCACACATGAATTTATGCATATAAAGGACAAACTAAAACATAAGAAGTATAGTATATATTTTTTCATTACTATAATATAATTTATATATATATCTTATTAAGTAATCAAAAGTAGAAATAATTTAGTGTTTAATGAATTTTTGTTAAAAAAATCATGATTAATTATAAATAAAAAAGGTTTTCTCCAAATAAATATAAATTTAAATTAAGGTAAATTCTCAATTTAGGTTTCTTATTTTCATAGTTTATAGGATTCTTCCATAATGAATTTGAGAGCCTTCGGATCAGGAGCATGAGTGTAAGTTTCTATTTCTTCCGAATTAAGATGCCCTGTGATGGAACTGATAAATAAATTGGAATATCCCGCTTTCTTTAAATCAGTTATACCAGTATCCCTGTACGAATACAACTTCATATTTTTAGGCAAGCCTATTTTGGTACGCATTTTATCCCAATATTTATCAATCTTCCTTGTGCATAGTTTATTGTTTCCTGGCTCAAGAAAAGATGATATCAAATAGTAATCCAGTGGATAAGTTTCTATCTTCATTTTTGTAAGCATCTCAATTAAATGAGGTGGGAGCAGACACCATCGGGCGTGACCATTCTTTGTTTTATTTCCCGGAAGGAAAATACCGCCTTCAATTATACGGATATCCTTTATTTGCGTTCTGCATATTTCCGATGGACGCATAAAAGAATTATATACAAGTCCGCATATCAACTCCATTTTAGGATTATGCTCCCTGTAATACTCCATTATTTTTCTTGTCCATTCAGGCGGGATTATCACCCTTTCTTTTTCGGTCACCGGCTTTGTCTTAATCTTACTAACTATGTTCTCAGAACAATAGTTTTTCGATATAAGCCAGTTCCACACAGCGCGCATATATTTCAGATAGTTATTCCAGGTTCTAGGTGATAATTCTTTTTCAATATAGACATGATCAAGGTATTCCTGTATCATATCTTTGGTGAAGCTCCCTACGTATACATTTGTGAGATTCTTTGTTTTGATCCAGTTTGAAAAAATTTCTATTTGAGATTTGCACGTTCTCATAGACTCCGGACTATACACTCCATTCTTTAAATCGAGTTCCTTTTCCTTCAGGTAAACTTTTAAGGCATCGAGCAGCTTATGAAATGACTTTGCGTTTTTTCCTTGCTGATAAGGATTCCAACCCGAATCTAGCTTTTCATTTATAGCATCACAGTAAAGCTTTGCATATTTGCGAGCTTTAGGATCACTGCCTAAACGTTTACGAATTTTCTCAAATCTGAATTTTCTTCTTTCCAGTTTTCCCGAATCCGGATTTAAAACCCGGTATTCTATATGCCAGTCGGTAGGCCATTCTTTTAAAACTGCAGGCTCATAGTTCACCAATGGCAAACTATCCAACCCTTTTATAAGAAGCTTTTTTTGAAGTTGATTTAAGTCCATTTTTTTTTTAGCTGAATTGGATATCCAGGCTAAAAAAATTAAATGTAAACGTGTCACATTTCTGTCACACTTTTGTTTTCCGAATCCTTTAAAACGAATTTAAGCCGCTATTTATTAGCGACTTAAAAAACTTGAAGCGGAAGCGGGGGGATTCGAACCCCCGGTACAGTTACCCGTACGTCAGTTTAGCAAACTGGTGGTTTCAGCCACTCACCCACACTTCCTGAAATCGCAAAATATGCTGTTTTGCACAAATGCGATGCAAATATAATTGTTTGTTTTGATTATACAAATAGGTTACCGAAATTAAATAGCATTTTCTTTTATCAGATACTCCGCTATCTGTACTGCATTCAAGGCTGCGCCTTTTTTTATCTGGTCGGCAACTACCCAGAATGTCAGCCCGTTCGGGTTAGCTATATCTTCGCGGATACGGCCTACATATACAGGATCTTTCCCTGCCACAAACAATGGCATTGGATATTCTTTTTCGGCCGGATTATCCTGAAGGACAACCCCTTCTGCTTTTGCAAATGCTTCGCGTGCCTCGTCAGGAGAAACGGGACGTTCTGTTTCTATCCAGATAGCTTCTGAATGAGAGCGAAGAATCGGTACACGGATACAAGTTGCACTTACCTGTATGTCCGAGTGCATTATCTTCTGAGTCTCATAATACATTTTCAATTCTTCCTTAGTATATCCGTTGTCGGTAAATACATCGATTTGCGGAATTAGGTTATATGCCAGTTGATAGGCAAACTTATCCACAGTCACATCAGTATTGTATGCTATTTGCTGAAACTGGTTTACCAGTTCGTCCATTGCAGCCGCTCCGGCTCCTGAGGCAGCCTGATATGTAGCTACATGCGCTCGCTTGATATGCGATATCTTTTCGATCACATTCATTGCCACCACCATCTGGATAGTAGAGCAGTTGGGGTTTGCTATAATTCCTTTCGGGCGTACTTTTGCATCCTCACCGTTTACCTCCGGTACTACAAGCGGAACATCTTTATCCATGCGAAAAGCGCTGGAATTGTCAATCATAATAGCGCCATGCTTTGTAATAGTTCCGGCAAACTCAACAGATATACTACCTCCGGCCGATACAAATGCTATATCTATATCTTTAAAGTCATCGTTGTGCTGCAATTCTTTGACTACATACTGTTTATCCCTGAACTCATACGTATTTCCCGCACTTCTGGCAGATCCAAATAATACTAATTCATCCATAGGAAAATTCCGTTCGTCAAGAACCCTGAGGAATTCCTGACCTACAGCACCGCTTGCACCAACAATAGCAATTTTCATTTTTTTTTACGAATTGATATATAAAACAAACTGTTCTTAAATGAACTTACAAATATAGATATTTTGCAGAAATAATGAGATACGGAAACTAAATTAAGAAAATAGCCGCTAAAAGATTTTCACCCTCTTTCTCTGTATTTATTTTATAATGAACCTGAAACACATAAAAATATGATATATTTGCACTAATTACCTTAATTTCTTATAACCTTATTATTTATACGCTAATGAATTTGTTTAAACCAATTTTACTCTCAGTATGCATATCTGCAATAGCCATATCCTGTACAGAAAAGGGCTTGACTAATTATGTGAATCCAATGTTGGGAACAGCAACGCTATGGGAACCTGAAGACCTCGGTTATGTGCGGAAGATAAAAGAACGCACGTGGGGTGCGGAAGTCTTTCCCGGTTCATCGCTACCGAATGCGATGGTGCAACTAAGCCCCGTGACACAGTTTAGAAGTGGAGCCGGATATCAGTATGAAGACACAATCATCTATGGTTTTGCCCATACCAACAAGGGACACTGGAATCTGTGCCATATTCCGTTACTGCCTGCCACAGGAGAAATTTCCGCTGATGATTATGCCTCAAAATTCAGCCACGAAAAGGAATCTGCCTCGCCGGGCTATTATCAGGTATTTCTTGAGCGCTATGGGGTCAATGCCGAGTTGACTTCTACATTAAGATGTGGTTATCATAAATATACTTTCCCTAAATCACAGGATAAAAAGTTAATAGCCGACCTGACCCGGTCGAACGAAAGAGTGAGGGATTGGAAAATAGAAAAAGAAGCCGATAATATATTTACCGGATTTCAGCAGACAGGAGAAAAAATGTACTTCTATGCTGTATCTAATCACAATATCAAAGATATAGAACAAGTTAAGAGCGAAAAAAGAGAAGTTTCGGTTGTAAACTTTGAAGAAGGCAATAAGCGTTTGGAACTGAAGATCGGCTTCTCATTCGTAAGTGTGGAAAATGCGAAGAAAAACCTGGAAGCCGAAATGCTGGACAAGGATTTTGCCCAAGTGAAGAAAGAAGCGGATAAGGAATGGGAGGGACTACTCTCGAAAATACAGGTATCCGGCGGAACAGAGAAGCAAAAAGGTACTTTCTATTCGTGCCTTTACCGTGCATTCCTGTGGCCTGTGCTGCGTAGCGATGTAAACGGAGATTATACCAATGCCAAAGGCGAAGTGGTGAATAAAGGCTTCCATTATTACACCGATCCTTCTTTCTGGGATGACTATCGCAATAAGCTGGTACTCTTGGGGATGCTGTCGCCAAAAGTTACTACAGATGTCATAAAATCAATTACAGATAAAGGTGAAATAAGAGGTTATATGCCTACTTTCTTCCATGGTGACCACGCCTCGGTATTCGTTGCAGGGTCATATCTTCGCGGACTGAAAGACTTCGATATAGAGAAAACTTACCAGTTATTGTTGAAGAACGCCAATGTGCCGGGGCGTGGAGGAAGACCGTATCTGGACGAATATATAGAAAGGGGTTGGATAGCCGAAAAAGATACGACAAATGTGCCTACATGGGATGAATACAAAGCGGCAGTGACCAAGACCGTGGAATATGCATACGATGATTATGCAACGGCTCTACTTGCCAAAGAACTGGGAGACGAAGCCAATTATAAGACGCTGATGGAGCGTTCGGGCAACTACAAGAATCTCTTCGATCCGTCCACAGGTTTTTGGAGAGGGCGTATTGATAACGGAGACTGGATTGCCGATTTTGATCCGTACTATCCTTACTATGCATACATGTACAGGGAGGCGAATGCATGGCAATCTTTATTTTTTGCACCGCACGACCCTCAGGGAATGATAGACCTTTATCCGAGCCACGAAGCAGTGGATCAGAAGCTTGACTCCCTCTTTACAGTACCGTGGAGGGGATACGAAGCCCACAATATGACGGGCTTTATAGGTAACTACTGCCATGGGAACCAGCCCGACCACAGTGTGCCGTACACCTATTACTTCATCGATAAACAAGAGAAAGGACAGGCAATACTGGACAGCTGTATGAACCGTTTCTACAGTATGGGTAAGGAAGGATTAGCTTTAGCCGGAATGGACGATGCGGGCGAAATGACCTCGTGGTATGTATTCAATGCTATTGGCCTCTATACTTATTCTCCTGCCGATCCGGAATATATTATCTCCGTTCCTTTGTTCGACAAGGTGGTTTTCGATCTGGGGGATACCAATTTTACCATCGTGAAAGAGAATACAGGTAAAAAGATCAAAGAAATAACCTACGGCGGAGAAAAAGTGGATGGTTATTTCATATCGCACGATGAACTGAAGAAAGGTAAAGAACTGGTTATAAAAACAGAATAACCGCAAACACCATAAAATAAAATGTCTCAAAAGTAGTTCAGTCAGAGCACTTTTGAGACATTTCTTTTTTATTATATCATCATCTGTTCAGATATCCTTTTTTCTGAAGTAATGCCATTGCTTCCATGATAGCACAGCCACTAACCTGCGTACGCAGTTGTACAGCCCGGTCGCTTTTCGGATATTCCCACCAACGATGGCCAAACAATGTTGTTGACGATTCTGTAACAAGAGTAGCCCTCGTCCAAAGGCATTTCGCGCTATCTTCCATAAAATCTATATATTTATTCTTTTTATCGGAAGGTAAGTCGGGATGCATAATCAGACGGGTAAAGTAACGGACAAATATAGCCTTGAATAGATTCACATCATGGTCTTCATCTTTTTCTGTATTATATTGTTCGGCCCAGTCGCTCAGCACATAGAAATTCGAACTCAGGTTTTCGATCCCATAATCGGCGATCTTTATCGCATCATCAAAATACATTTGCTCCCCGGTAACATTATACATTTCCATAGCAGCGCCCATAAATGTGCCAGCATTGTATGTCCAGTCGCCGCCCGTATCATCTTTCCGCTCAAATACCCGCCCTGTTTCGGGTTCATAGCGATGCTCCCTTATCCATGTATATATTCTTTTCGCCCATTCCAGATTGTTCTTACCGTCTTTTATTTCAGCAGGATAGTCTACCCAGCGGCGTATACCGATTATCGTAGACGGGCCGTTGGTAGGTACACCTTTACCTCTGCCTGATTCATTATCCTGATGATTCCACGGGATACCGCCTCCATCGTCATCTGTCCAGCCTTCGACCAGCCATCCCCACAAGTCGGCAGCAGATTGTTCATAGCGGGTATCATTTGTCGCTTTGAAAGCTCTGAGATGCGCCAGCCCGTGCCATGCCATATCATCATAGTAATCGTTCCAGAAACGATTTCCGTTCTTTGCTTTTATCCCCTCATGAAAATCATAGATACGCTGCTTATAAAAGGCATTCCCTGTCCGTTCGTATGCGTCGATGATCACATCGATGGCATGTGCCTCAGGCCAGTAGTCATATGGGCGCATCTGGTTGTATATATTATTATAGAAATGGTTTTTCGAACTGTTCCAGAAATTGTTAGCCAGCGTGGTCGTACTCTGATCGGCAATGCTCCCCCAATCGAAGTTGATCGGCGGCACTTCTTCGAAGGAATGTGTATATTCTTTCCCGCCCTGCAAGCTGGCTGTTACTACAATGTAGTTTTTATCATATTCACCTTTCAATTTCCATTTAGCAGCCCAAATATCATTATCGAATGACTCTTTCATATAATAATACGAATCCTGTCCGTCAGGCCTGCCATCTGTCGCTATTTTCGTTCCCCAGACAATGTCTTTTGCTACATTATTCTCTATTACATTCATTTTGAACTTATAGCGGTCTTCCTTTCCCCACCATTCATTAGGCAGGAATATTAGATTCACATCCGATTTCCATGTACCATTCCCGTCATATTTCAGGTTGACAATCATATTCTCATTAATACAGAAAATCAATCTGAAATTGTTTACTTCCACAAAGGTGACGTCTCCTGTGTTAAAGTCAACAGTTATACGATATACCGCCTGTTTCGACACTTTCGATTCGCCATCACCATCTTCAATCTTGCCGTTTTTGACATGGAAATATCTTAACGTACTCTGGCTTTTGCTGTCAGTTATTTTATATACCTGGCTGGCATTCAATTTCGTAAATATCTCAAACTTACCCGATGATAACCGTGTAAATTCCAGTGCATTATCTACAGATGTACCCGATTCCGTAGCCTCTCCGGTTATATATAAGGTCGTTGGTACTACAAACGGCTTCGTACGGGTTAGGGTAATCTTATTGGATTGGGCGGCAATAACTTTAAGTGAAGACGAAGATGCATTCACCGACCAACTGAGCGTTGCACTCTCACCTTCGGCAATACCGGCGCTTTCTGCAATCTGATCCAGTTGTCTGTGGGTGATATTCATCTTACTATCTTTACCCGAATTACCGGTTTTAACTGTGCTCAGGGGTTTATTAAAATCACCTCCTTCTTTGATGAAAACAACCTCATATATAGGTGTTACACCCGAACTGGCCTCGGCCTTTCCCCATTCGAATTCAACAACGTCTGTTGTGGTTGAGGTTAATTCTACACTGTATCCATTAGCAGGCGACAACAGTGTTTTCACAGGATTTATATAAGGCGGGTCAACATCATCTCCTCCATTATCGTCGGAGCATGAGAAGAACAAAGTGGATAAAAACAAAAGGGCTGTAATCCTTAGGAAATTTGTCTTCATAGTAATTTTGGTTAATAGTTAGGAATAATAGGGTAATTTTCGGTTATTCAAAATAACATATAATTTATTTTTTCTGCAAATTTAAGGTTAATAGTTTTTTTGCCGATGTATCTGTAATATTTTATTTTCTAATTTATCTATAGTATGCCAATGGGCTAATTTGCAAATTAGCATATTAGCAAATGGCGTAAAGCGAGAAAGAGGTCTTTGAAAGATGTAAAGAAAGGTGTTACTTATGTTACCTTTTAGTTAAAATATGTAGGGGTGCCCCTTGTGGGTACCCGAAACAGGCAGAGTGGGCGACCACAAGGGTTCGCCCCTACAAAAAAGCCCTGCTGGCGCGGAGTTGTAGTCCATGCCTTACTCATACAAAGTACAGACAAAATGTCCGCGCCAGCAAGAGAAAGAAAAAGTGTTACTTATGTTACTTTTTAGTTAAAATGGGCAATTTAACT
>JAITVH010000095.1 GCA_031285905.1 Prevotella sp. | reverse complement strand
GCTATTGTTACAAAAAAACAAATATATAATGAAAATTATGTTAATAAATTTGCTCATTAACACAGTTCATGCTGAGCGATTAGCGAAGCATCTCATCTGAGTGTAAGGAGATCCTTCCTTGCACTCAGGATGACAACTAACGGTCACAGGAACGAAATGTATGTAAAATGATGTAGACACGGATAAGATATCCGCGCCAGCAGAGCTATTATTTTATGCTGCGCGTAATCATCGAATACCTTCGCTCCGGCTCCGGCATTCTGATTACTTGCCTTCCTTTTGCCCAAAGCCGCAAAAGGAAGCAAAAAGGCTTTGGCGTCCAGCTTTCGGTTGACCCATTAACAACTTGTCGGCTGAAAGTGACAAACGGCTTCGCCCATCACTTTCTACGCCGACTGCACTGTATGGGTACCCCAACCTTTAAGCAAACGGACGCAGAGCTAAAGCACTAGTGACGCAAAGCGACAAAGTTTACCCTCTCTTGTCGTGCGTCAGCTTTCCGTGCATTAGTTCCGTAAGCGGGAACCTGTCCGACGAAGGTGGCGTAGATGCAAATGGGCGAAGCCGTTTGTTTGCATCAGCCAACAAGCCGCTGACAAGTCGCAGAGGAACGAAGCACTAGCCTTTTGTTTCGTTTTGGGCAAACAACGTTCGACAGAGCGAAGCGGAGTCAATGCCAAAATGAAAGGTAAACCCGCCGGGAGGGCGCGACAGTATTCGGCATAAATAATAGAACAATTGATTCGTATGATTAATATAAAGTAAACACTTACTATTTCTTGCTATTCAACAGCTTCTCTAACAAAGTGATTTTCTCCTGATCTTTTTCCAGAAGCTTTTCACATAGCTCTACTATCTGTTCCACAGGATTAACATTCATCACACTATGATCATCTTCTATAATGCCATTACCTAGTTTGATACTGTCATTATCACCAAAAGTATTGTTGTTATTTTCTACGATTACAGTCACGGGGTCTTCCTCCAATTCTTTAATTAACTGAGGCTTTACGCCTAAGGCTTTTGCTATTTTTTCCATCATCTGATCATCTATTTCTTTCTTAGCTTCATATTTAGAGATCATCACCTGACTGATGCCTAGATCTTTAGCCAAGGTTTCCTGCTTGACTCCCAATGTTTGACGCAACCGTTTCACTGCATGGCCGTGGTGCGTATTCTTTTCTTTCATATTTTTTTCTTCCATGTTTCGATCATTTTAATGGTTTCTTCTGCAAATATAAATAAAAAAAATGAAATCGGTTATACATATAACCATTGTAATTATAAAAATAACGCAATATTATTGTAAATCAATAGATTAAAACACTTTTCTTTGCATAAAAGAACAAAAGATGATCCAACCCAAAACAATTTATGCAAACAAAACAACAATGGAGGGTATCCGGCCAAGGCGGTAAGGAATAAGTTTTTGCGCCAAGGCTATCAATTCTTTATTAAACATTACTTAATGAACACAGTTCGCAAAAGGAGAACCGCCTTTTGCAATAAAGCGGATTACCGGGCAGGGTAGTCCGCTTTTATTTAAAGTAGGAATAATCTTTATATTTTGAATTTATCTATAGTCAGATAGCTGTTAGCTTGTAGCCATTAGCTGATAGCTTTCGGAAAAGAGGTCTTTGAATTAAAAAATCGGCGGAGCCAAAAATATAGAGAAATCCACCCCACCCCGGCCCTCCCCAAAAGGAGAGGGGGATAGCAAAGCCATGAGAAGGAAGGAATAAAAAGGCTAAGAACTAACGGCTATCAGCTAATGGCTAATATCTGTTACCTTTGTTACTTTTTAGTTAAAATTGATGTTGTAGGGGCAATCCCTTGTGGTTGCCCGAATATATGACGAGAACGGGCAGGGACAAGCCACTGCCCCTACAGGAGAAACAATGGAAAACTGTTGCTTCTGTTACCTTTCAGTTAAAATTGATGTTGTCATACTGAGGAACGAAGCATCTCGTATCTCTTGAGGGGTCAAGATCCTTCCTGTTGTCAGGATGACAGAGAGAAAATAAAAAAGCTAAGAGCTAACGGCTATCAGCTAATGGCTAAGATATGTTACTTTTTAGTTAAAAATCAAACTTTAAAGATCTCCCTATTCATATTCTTTCTTACTATCTGTGACAAAACCCGACCGAAATATAACTTATATATCGGATAAATTAAGGATAGATCCCCTTAAAAATAAGATTTTGTGTATATTTGTAGGCTTTTTTATAAATAAAAAACTGATTTTCAAGATGAATATTGCACTTATAGGCTACGGCAGAATGGGGCACGAAATAGAGAAGATAGCCCTTGACAGAGGTCACAAAATAGTCTCGATCATAGATATCAACAATCCGGAAGACTTTGCATCAGATGCGTTTAAGAGTGCAGATGTTGCTATTGAATTCTCAATGCCTGAAAGTGCCATAGATAATTACCGCAAATGCTTTGCAGCTAATGTACCTGTAGTAGCAGGGACAACAGGCTGGCTCGAGCATATGGATGAAGTGAAAAAAGCCTGCGAAAAAGATGGAAAGACTTTCTTCTATGCATCAAACTACAGTCTTGGTGTCAACATCTTCTTTGTCCTTAACAAATATCTGGCGAAGATAATGAACAATTATCCGGCCTATGATGTAAGGATGGAAGAAACGCATCACATACACAAGCTGGACGCCCCCAGCGGTACAGCTATCACCCTGGCCGAAGGTATCATTGATAACGTTAACAGCAAAGATCGCTGGATATTAGAAAAAGAAGAAAAACCTTCTGACCTGGCAATCCATTGTATACGCGAAGGCGAAGTGCCGGGTATACATGAAGTGATATATGAATCGGAAGCCGATACAATCAGCATCAAGCACGATGCAAAGAACCGTAAAGGTTTTGCCCTAGGCGCAGTATTAGCTGCCGAGTTCACAAAAGGCAAAAAGGGTTTTCTGGGAATGAATGACATGTTAAAATTTTAAACTAGATATGGAAAAGAGTAAAACCACACAAAATACGAATGAATCCGGCGGAAAGCGTAAACCGGGTATCAGGCAATGGATATATGCCACGATAGCATGCATATGCGTTATCCTGTTTGTTATCTGGACAGGTTATTGGGCTGTCCTAATCCTTATACCTGTATTCATTGATATCTATATTACCAAGTTTATACCATGGGGCGCATGGCGGAATGCAAAGAACCCCCAGTTAAAAAAAGTGCTGGATTGGGTGGACGCTATCGTCTTTGCACTGGTAGGAGTATGGATCATCAATACTTTCTTCTTTCAGAATTATCAGATACCATCCTCTTCATTGGAAAAGTCGTTATTGGTAGGAGACTTTCTATGCGTGAGCAAAGTCAGCTATGGAGCACGTTCTCCGATGACTCCATTCTCTTTGCCACTTATGCAACATACATTCCCTTTCTTTGGATTCAAGTCTTACCTTGAAAAGCCTCAGTTAGAGTATCAGCGTTTCAAAGGTACAGGACACATCACAAGGAACGATATTGTTGTCTTCAACTATCCTTCCGGGGATACCGTTGCGTTGAATGCTCAAAATTCTGACTATTATATATTAGCCAAAGAAGAAGGCAGGGAAAATATGTGGGCAAATAAAGCCGCCTACGGAGATATCGTTTACCGCCCTGTGGACAGGAGGGAGAACTATGTAAAACGTTGTATCGCCCTGCCGGGAGAAACCCTATCGATGAGAAACGATACGGTATTCATTGACGGAACACCGATAGATAGCCCCGAGAATATGCAGCTGGCATACATCATTCAGACGGACGGCACACAACTAACAGAAAATCTATTTGATGAACTGGGTGTAAGTAAAGAGGATTATATGACGCAGACTCCATCAGGAGGAATGATCAACTCATTCAATCCTATGGGCATCCGCGGGGTAGACAGTCTCTCGCTTACTAATCTGGGCTTCAAATATCATAACGGTAGCTTTGGTATCGCTTATCAGGTTCCACTTACCAAAAAGATGGTGGCTGAACTAGAGGCTAAGCCGTTTGTATTGTCTGTATTCGAACGTAACCAATATCTCAAACGAGCAAACCTGAAGCGCAGGGATGTAAATAACTATGATTATACTTATCCTATCACTTACAGGCAAGATTCTTACTCCGGTGACTTCCCGGCCCTATGGATACCTGCCTGCGGCGAAACGATTAAATTTGACTCTGATGTAGACTATAAGGTTGCTGCTTACGAGCGTTGTATCAAAAACTATGAGCACAACGAATTTGAATATAAAGATGGTATAGTGTATATCAACGGTCAACAAGCAGATTCTTACACGTTCAAGTTCGACTATTATTGGATGATGGGAGATAACAGGGATAATTCGGCCGATTCACGGGCATGGGGTTTTGTCCCTGAAGACCATGTAGTAGGTAAGCCGTTGTTCATATGGTTATCTCTGGATAAGGACAAAGGCTGGTTTAGCGGTAAGATACGTTGGAGCAGGCTGTTTACATCCGGTAATAAGAAATGACTCTTCACTAATTGGGGAATGGAATAATGTCTTCAAACAAGAAAAACATATATATCTTTCTGAGCAAAGTGGTTCTGATCACTTTGCTCATCGTTTTAATTATACGTACTTTCTTTATAGAGTCATTTACCGTCTCCTCATCCCAAATGGAAGATACACTATACGAGAACGACAAAATACTGATAGATAAGACTGCTTACGGCATCCGTTTACCAATCACAGTACTCTCTATACCTTTCACATTTGATAATATAGGAGGGTTCAAATCTTATTCATCCCTTTTACAGTTGCCATATATACGGTTGTTTGCAAGCCAGGTGCAGCAAAATGACATCGTTCTTTTCAACAATCCTACAGAAACGGACAAACCACTGGATAAAAGGGAATTACTTCTTTGCCGATGTGTAGCACTTCCAGATGACATGATAGAGATGAAGCAAGGTAGTTTCTTTGTCAATTCAAAACTATACGAACCATCGCCTAACAGTATCAATGAGTACTGGACTCAATATAAACAGGTAGATGAATTAAAGAGTATTGCTGAAGATAGCGATATTTCGATTAAAGACACCAGACAAGCGGGAGACACTGTTTTTCTGGGACTTGACAAATACAATTCTTTCCTGCTCAACGAATACCTACCGGACTCACTGAGCCTTTCACTCAAAGCAGATACAACAGTAAACTATCAGTTCAGTATTCCATCCAAAGGAAAGACAATAGAACTCAATGAACAGAATATAGCAATCTACGGACAGGTTATACTTCAGGAATCAATAAATAAGGATATACGAATAGAAAGAGGTAAACTAGTAATAGAAGGAGTAGAGCAGAAGAGTTATACCTTTCAGGACGATTATTATTGGTTGGCCTCTGATAATAACATAAACTCAACAGATTCATATACCTTAGGATTTATCCCTTTTAGTAGTGTAATAGGCAAAGTACGTAGTATATGGTATAATCCCGGTAAAGAGCTACGGACAGACCGCTGTTTCAAACAAGTTAAATAACCAACTAACATGGACATCTGTCTTTCATCTGCATACCTGGCTCCTATACAATATTATACCAAGCTTCTCACAGCAGGACAGGTTTATATAGAGCAACACGATAACTATATAAAACAAACTTACCGCAATCGTTGCTCTATACTTTCGGCTAATGGGCCTATCCCCCTATCCATCCCTGTAGAACATTCTTCAATGAATAAGACACAGATGAAGGATATACAAATAGCCTCTCATGGTAACTGGCAGCATATGCACTGGAATGCTATTGTATCGGCTTATAGTTCCACTCCGTTTTTCGAGTATTACCAAGATGACTTTTATCCCTTCTATCATAAAAGCTACAAATACCTTTTCGATCTGAATGAGGAATTAAGGCTACTTATAATGAGGCTTTTGAACATTGAAGACGTAATCATCCATTATACAAAGGAATACAAAACGACATTCACCGAAAATGAATCCGACCTAAGGGAGATTATTCACCCAAAGAAAGACTGGCAAACACTTGATCCTGACTTTAAGCCAACTCCTTATTATCAGGTTTTTGCTCAGAAATTTGGTTTCACACCCAATCTGAGTATTATCGACCTGCTATTTAATATGGGCAATGAAAGCGAATTGATACTGTCAGAATCAAATATTACCCCGCACAACCAATAACTAAAAAAAACAGAGAGAATGCTAAATGCACCCTCTCTGAGTATCATAACCTTTCAGTTTACCCGAAATCTAAAGCCTTTCTCTTACCAATTCGCTTGCACGACTTCCAGCTTTAATATCCCATTACCCCAATATTGTGGTTTACCGGAAGTTTACACGATTGATATCTTACACG
The DNA here is from genome assembly GCA_031285905.1 of Prevotella sp. Lineage (GTDB taxonomy): Bacteria > Bacteroidota > Bacteroidia > Bacteroidales > Dysgonomonadaceae > Dysgonomonas. The sequence continues at coordinate 13,049 of JAITVH010000095.1, read as the reverse complement.
TGCCGGCACACTGTTTTCTGTCACAACTCCATCACTTACCACTACCCGATAATATCTTATTCCCCGTCTTTGATCCTCTGATGCAGGGGTATAAGTGTCAGATGTTTCTCCCAGTATATCCATCCATTCCCAATTGTTTAAACTCATTTGCCACTGGTAAGTATTAGGCCCTGCAGGAAGAATGAAATTACAAGTCATCGTTCCGACAGCTCCCACACAGACAATTTGTTGGGTAGGGATAATACCCCGGTAATTATATTCCGTATAATCTGTCTGACAGACAGGCCAATCCTCTGTACCATTTCCGCTATCATTTATTTTCACTATAATACCACTGTTAGGAGTCCATTCAGCTTGAAAGTCAGGTATTGTGAACGATATTTCTGCTGTCTCGCCAATTGCTATAGCATTTGGATAGGTATGGGTAAATTTCTTGGTATTACCCACTTCATTCTTATACACAGTTACCTTGAATGGGGCTTTGAATGGGGCATCTCCGACATTGGTTACCTGCACTTTTATATTCATATTATCCGACCCTTCATCAAGATTGAATACAGGGGTGCCGGTTATTTGCCCATTAGGGGCTAACCATAATGGTGTTCCATTTTTATTTAGCATTGTTTGTTGTTGCAGGAAATTATTAAATGGACGCACATCATCAGCTGTGCCTAGTATTCCGTCTTCGCCCGGGAAAACAGTCGCCGGACTCAGATATATTTTAGGTACCGTCAGATTTTCGTTTACATTAAGGGAATTATAAGCATATTGGTTCCACACTTTACGTGCCGGAGCCCATGGAGAACTTACAGGATCACCTGATTTGAAAACCCATAAGTAACCAACAGTTGCGGTGGTAGTAGTTCCTCCCCCTATAACTATTTCAGCTTGTCCGTCTCCATCAATATCAGCAACAACAGGATATTCTGTAGCTGTACCCGAAGTACATGGTATAGAAGCCAAATTGTATGGCCCGGTTCTTGGTGTTCCATCTTCATGATCAATCAGACTGCCATTGATGATGCGGATATTCTGTTCGTCACGATATACAATTTCGGAAATACCATCCTGATTGAAATCGAATAAAGTCATAGCTGTACCCCCTGACGAGTCGGTGTGATCATATGACCAAAATACCTCTAGAACAGGCTCACCTGGGATATACTTATAGGCATACATTTTTAATGGAGACCTTGTAATGAATACAATCTCCGGATAACCATCTCCATCTATGTCTCCCACAAAAGGATAACTGCTCAGAACTCCTCCTTCTATTATTTTGGAAGCTTTTATAGTACCTGTGACAGGATCGGCAATATATATAAACGTATAGTTGCCTGTAACAACTGATATAACCATATCAACCTGTCCATCCAGATCCATATCAACAAGAGACATGCGCCCTCCATTCGGAATTGTTGGAACCGAAGCTGGCCTGTTGGGATCGCTTGCATGTACAGATGCTGTTATTGTTTTTTCTAATGTTAATGTGGTTAATGCAGCATTAGGTTTATATATCATATTACCTTGGAAAAAACGTGGAGTTCCATCACGATAAACATCTGCAACAATAGGTACACTGGAGACGCCTAGTCCCCCACCTATTACTGTAGAAGTCTGGCATAAAAGACTTCCATTTGTCGAATCATAAACTTTGTTATAAATCATCACCTCCGGAATACCATCCATGTTCAAATCGGCAAAACTGATTGTTGCAGATTCTTCTACTGTAGCAAAATAAGGGGTAGTAGTAGTCCATACTGGTGTATTTGGTGTATTAGAGTTCGGATCATAAGCACGTAAATTCATATCCCTCTCTGCTACAATAATCAATACTTTATCTTCACCTTGAATCTTTGTCCTTACAGTAGCATATTTAACATGTCCGCTCCATTGGTATGTATTTACTGTTGTAATAGTTTTATAAGGTGCAGAAAGGTTATTACCTTTATATATATATTGTCTTTGCATTTCTCTCTGCAACGGAAGTGCCAGTACTTGGATTTGCACCACAAATGATCTCTACAATACCGTCGTCATCTATATCTCCTACAATTGGTACTTGATATGTACTGATGTTACTTGCTGCCGACCTTGTATATGCAATACTCCAATCCTGAGCCGGAGGCTTTATATAACAATCAGCATCCACTATATTATCAGGCAATATAGGGTCAAGATACTGATATTCAGCTTTAGAATCATCACATACTGCCTGATCGTTTGTCCCTGTTCCTTTATCATTTATTTTCAATACGAGCGAGGCAAAAGGCGTCCAATTGGCTTTATAGTCAAGTATAGTGAAAGTTATTGTAGCGGTTGCTCCTATTGCTATCTCATTCTGATATTCGTGAATATAGTGCGTAGTATTACCAATATTATTATATACTGTCACATAAAATGGATTTATAAAAGACGCATCGCCCACATTCTTTACTTTCACTGTTACAGTCAGGCTTCCAGCCACTTCATTGTAGCTGAATACAGGTGTTTCCACTATTTGTCCGTTAGGAGTCGGCCACAAAGGCAATCCATTTTTACTTATAAACGTTTGCTGCTGAAGGTATCCATTGAATGGACGCACATCGTCTCCATCTCCTAATGTCCCATTATCACCGGGGAAACGTGTCGCCGGATTAAACTGGACACGAGGCACAGTCAGGTCTTCGTTTATATTAACCGCATTGTACGCATATTGATTCCAGACCTTACGTGCTGGAGCCCATTGAGTACCATCACTTCCAAAAGCACGAAGATAACCATTAGTAGCATTATCAGACGTTGATGTAGGATGTCCTGTTACAACGATTTCAGCACTTCCATCATTATTATAATCTACAACTATAGCATACTCTTGGCCTGTAGCTGATCCACATGCAACTAATGGCGTTACAAGGTCTGTTGCGGTTGCACCATCTATAATACGGAGATGATTACAGTCTCTGTAAACCAATTCAGATTGTTTATCCTGATTGAAATCGAATAATGTAATTGCTGTAGCTGCCGAATAATCAGTGGTTGTTAATGGCCAGTTCCCTGTTGTCTTTTTGGTTAATTGACCAGATTCAAAATCATAAGCAGTAACCATACCTCCTCCACTAGTTGTACCATTACTATGGCTTATTACAACAACTTCGGGTTTACCATCTCCATCAATATCGCCGATGAACGGTAAGGAAGGACCAAATGGGCCGTAAACTCCATTTTTTGGATATACATATAAATTATTAACTATATTTTGGTTTATAATTTCACCAGTACGCGGATTCCATATATATATGGCGACACCATTTGTTCCCACACGCCTTGATACCACAACATCCAGCATGCCATCCAAATCCATATCAGCTATAGCAGTTGCACCATCTCCAATCTCGCTTCGTCCGGTTGTATCAGCTTGCTTATAAGCAGTAAAAGAATTTAACGATGGATTCGTTCTACTGGCTATAGTTATTTTGTATGCAGTAGAGCCTGCCAGTAATTCAGGAAAGCCGTCTCCATCAATATCCCCGATTGCCATTATGCTTGTCAGGCTATTCGATGATGATGTATTGGTTGCGGCATGCCCTGCTCCATATCCCAGATCCCCTGTTCCTTTAACATTACCATCCACCAATAAGTCGAGGGTATTGGCATCGAATATCTTGTCGAGGACAACTATCTCAGGGAAGCCGTCTCCATTAAAGTCTGCAATCATTGGCTGACAATAATAATACTGCTGACTTGTGGCATGTTGCACTTTTTTTTCAAAACTGTAATTACTGCCATTATAAGCCTGTTTATTATGACTATATTTATATAAATAACCATCAACAGCACAGACGTATATTTCAGCATAGCCATCTCCGTCCACATCTGCCATTGAATATGCATTAGATATTAAATTTAAACCACTGTTGAGGTTTATTGTATATTTAACAGCCAATTGATCATCGAAAATATAGAGTAAGCCGGCTGCTAAATAACCATTAGAAGTAGTGCCTGCAGTAACGATTTCAATTTTCCCGTCATTATCTACATCTCCAGCCAAAGGATTTCCCAAGGCTGAAACTGCCTGAGTACTACGTGTAATTTCTTTGAAGCTCCAGATAGTGGATTCCGGTTCGATATAACATTCCGCATCAATGATATTGTCCGGAAATCCGGAACCCGGATAGTTATACTCGGGAGAAGGTTCACAAACTTGTTGATCTTCTTGCCCATCTCCACTATCATTTATTTTTATGACAGTGGTACTTCCCAATCCCCAATTGGCTTGGTAATTTGGTATTTTGAATGTAATAGTTGCGGTTTCATCTACACCGATAAAGCTTTGATGTTCATAAGAAAAGTTAGTTGCATCACCAACAGCATTTTTATAAACCGTTACCCAGAAAGGGTTAGTAAAAGATGCATCTCCCGTATTTTTCACCTGTATGGTTACATTCATTTCATCAGTTACGCCATTGTAGATAAATGTAGGGATACCAATGATTTCTCCTTTAGGTGTCAACCAAATAGGTGTTCCTTCCTTATTAAGCTTCGTTTGCTGTTGCAAAAAATTGTTATATGGGCGTACATCATCAATAGTACCAAATACACCATCATCGCCAGGGAATACAGTAGCCGGATTCAACGGATGCTTTGGTATGGTCAGGTCTTCATTTACATTTACGGCGTTATATGCATATTGGTTCCAGACCTTACGTGCCGGAGCCCAAGGTGAAGAAGCCGGGCCTTTGAAGATCCGGAGCGGGCCTGAATAAGCAAAAGTCCCTGTTTTAGGCCCAATCGTAATAATCTCGGCATACCCGTCATCATCAATATCTGCGATAACCGGAATTTCGGCTCTTGTAGCAGAAGTACATGCAATTTCTGCTAAATTGTACGGAGGAGTGTTTTCAACACCGGTTATATGATGGATACCACTGGCATTGATGATTCTTAAAAGAGTTTCATCTCTATATACCAACTCCATTTTCTGATCTTGGTTAAAGTCGAATAAAGTTAGTCCTGTAAAACCGGATTTATCAGTATGTGGAAAAGTCCAACCATTAGTCAAAACACTATTTCCAGGTTCATATTTGAAAGCCCTGATACGGTCATTAGCATTGGTTTGGTCTGCGGCGGTATATCCGGTAATGAACATTATTTCGGGATAGGCATCATCATCAATATTCCCTATCAAATGTAGCATCCGGGCACTGGTAAATCGTATCGTTAGGAAATTTGAAATCGCCAAATGCTGAAAGATAACCATAAGAGGCACCACCAACAACGGAATTTGAACTAAAATACCCGAACGAGAAAGGACTTTCAGAGTTCTTTATTGTGATCGCTTTATTTTGACCGGAAGTAGGCAAAGTGATTTTTGCTGCCTGCCAATCTGCATTACCCGGAATGGCGATTGGCGTAACGGTTAAAGCAGAATAAGCTCCGGCATCTTGCCTGATTGTAAATTTATCTGAAGTTCCGGCACGAAATACAATAAAGCCGGAATGGGTATCCGAAGCCGGGATACCTGCATATTGGTAAAAAGATAACTGGGTTTGTCCGATTGAGTATATACTCGGCATCAGACCTGATCCTAATTCATTGTTTTCGGTAGTACCGGGATTTACCGATACTCCGGAAACATGGTAACAATAAATGGGATTATCAGCAGTAATGAATACTACCTGAGGCGCTGCATTTAAATATCCGTTAGTTCCCAGATCGAACACCCATGAATCTCCGGCATTCAATACTCCGGAAGTTGTCAGACTTCCTGTTCCACTATCTACCGAGATAGTTGTCCCATCTACAATAGCTACCATATATGCCCTGTCACTCCCTTTCAAAAAGCCTTTATTTACAACATAATTCTTCCCTACTGCATTCACAGGTACAATCTGGTCGCCGATAACATCAACCCCAGCTCCTCCTGTAACCAAATCTTCGGTTGTAGTAACTGCGATAGGTTTTGTTGAGGTTATTTTCGTACCCGCCAGACTTGTAGAGCCTCTGGTACTTCCCACAACATGTTCCATTATTTTCAGGGTCTCCCCTTTGTTCAAAGTTTTTGTAATCGGATTTCCTATAGCAGAACTTCCCGCTACTCCTATCCGTATAGCTTTGGGAGGAACGATGGTTACTTCCGTATCATCTTCTGAAGCCACAATATCTATCTGATCGTAAGGTACAGGATTATATGTCAATGATGTATAGTAATATGAATCATACATCATAGGCACATAAAAGTCCCGACCTAATGCATTAGAACCCTTGAGAGCAAAGACGTCCTGATTACATGGAGCCAGAACTTGATAGTAGGCTGTAACAGGTACGGTAGTCTTGATGTGTATTCCATATTTAGTTACATTCCCTGCACTTGCCAACGGATTTTCTACCTGCCCTTTATTGGCATCCGGTATATCATACTTCCACAGTCCATTGGCAGGGATTGTATTCGTAACTACAATGGGAGAACCATTATTATACAGTGTGAGCGTTACTTCACCAGCTATTCCTGTCGCATTTGATATGGCCAGCAAAATAGGCGAATCTAAAAAGCCGCATGCACTACCGCTATTGTGACCGGAAATATCCGGTGCTGCAAACCAAAATTCAGTATCCTGAGCTTTCAGGTCTGTCCCCCAATAGGACAATAGAATAAACCCAAGCAATAACTGCCTGATTTTAAGGGTTTTTATTATTGTTGATTTTGCAAAAAAAATACTTAATTTAGAAGTAATCCCCCTAAATAATAGTGTGATAAACGTAGTTCCCATATCTGGTAAAATATGTGTTTGCGTGTGTTTCTAGTGTTCCAAGCAAGGTCCTTGCTTAATGCTTATTTTCACAAAGATACAATTTTTAGCCGAAAAAGATACAATTTTTAACAAAGAAAAGAGTTAAAATGATTCATCGAACACCAGAATCAATTGTTTATTAAATAGTTACAATAGATACCATTAGACAAAACTGGGACTTTGTTTCATCAACATTAATGCTTGCTTCATTACTTTATCCTGAGCAAAAATAAGAACCAGTTGTTCTATTTATAATCTTTATCAGAAAGATGATATTAGTGTGTGAATAAGATGAACAAGTATAAAATGTTTTCTTATTTTTGTACCCTTATCAAAGTGCAGATGAGCAAAGAATCTCAAACCTTCAGTATCTGGAAAATTCTCTTACCTACTTTTATCGGGCTGGGGGTCATCGTTTATATGATGACCCGGGAATTTAACTTATCTGATCTACAGCAAATCTCCTTCACCGGACATACTGCGCTATGGATATTCATTGCTTTTTGTTTTATGTTGGGGCGTGACATCGGGTTCATGATTCGCTATAGATTCCTGACAGAAAAACAATTGTCATGGAAGCAGTGCATTAAAGTTACCCTCCTCGCTGAATTCGGGACAGCAATAACTCCATCTTCGGTGGGAGGTTCAACAATGGCTGTTCTATTTTTAGCAAAAGAGAATATCCCTGTAGGTAGAAGTACAGCGATGGTATTTGTCACCTTATTGCTAGATGAGCTATTTTTTGTAGTAACTTTTCCTATATTATTGATTTTTATCCCTTTCCATACATTGTTTTCTGATAATACGGCGCTTGGATCAGGAGTTTTGATATTATTCATTGCTGCATATATTGTTAAGATGCTTTTATGTACTTTCCTGATATTTGGATTATTCATCAAACCGCAGGCTGTACGATGGCTGCTCATAAAGATTTTCCGGCTCCCATTTCTAAGACGATGGCATAAGAGTGCAGCTAAGGCAGGAGATGATATTATTACCAGCGCGAAAGAAATAAAAGGAAAGTCATTCAGATATTGGTTCCCGTTAATTACGGCAACCATATTATCATGGAGTTCCCGTTATCTGGTTGTAAACTCTATTTTTATGGCATTCTTTCAGGTTCATGATAATTTGTTAATATTTGCCAGGCAATTTGTAATGTGGGTGGTAATGGTGATCAGCCCTACTCCGGGAGGCAGCGGAATAAGCGAATTCATTTTTAAACAATACCTTAGCGAATTTATCCCTTTGGCCGGAGTGGTGCCTTTGATTATCTTACTGTGGCGACTGTTAACATATTACAATTATCTGTTTGTAGGAGCTCTGATTGTACCAAAATGGGTGAAAGATTCATTTGGCAGTAAAAGAAAAGAGGAAGAATAAAGAAAAACTTATACCTTTGGAAAGGTTAGCTTAACATGATTTTGAGTTTTATAAAATCTTAAGATAAAGACATATGAAAAAGATTAATGCATTGTTCCTCTTGTTTGTATTCTCATTAACCATAATACAAGCACAGACTGTGGAAACGATTGAGGTTTTCAGCCCTAAGATGAATAAAAGTATTAAAAATGTGGTTATCCTTCCCGATGGATATAATAAATCAGATACAAAGAAATATCCGGTACTTTATCTTCTTCATGGCTATGGAGGGCAGCATGATACATGGGCGAGCCATACCCGTAAAACATTGCCTCAGGATGCGAATAAATGGCAGATTATTATCGTCTGCCCCGACGGGCAAAACAGTTGGTATTGGGACAGCCCTGTCGATCCTTCTTCACAGTTTGAAACATATGTTAGCTCGGAACTTGTAAACCATATAGATAAGAACTATAATACAGTTGCTTCTCCCAAAGGGAGGGCTGTTACCGGATTCAGCATGGGAGGACACGGTGGATTATGGCTGGGCATTACACATCCTGAAGTATTTGGAGCATGTGGTTCGATGAGTGGAGGAGTAGACATCCGCCCATTCCCCAACAACTGGGATATGAAAAAGTGGTTGGGAACATATAAGAATAATACAGAGGTATGGGAGAATCATACAGTAATCAAACGATTAGATAGGATTGAACCTAATTCTTTAGCTATCATAATTGATTGCGGTGTTGACGATTTCTTCTATCTGGTAAATGAAGAATTACATAAGGAACTATTGTACAGGAATATCCCTCATGACTATATCACCCGCCCCGGTGGGCATACGCACGAATATTGGAACAATGCGATTGATTACCAGGTGCAGTTCTTTCTGAAATTCTTCGGGAGGAACTAATCCCATCCAATATGAATATGGAGAGAGTTATCATTGCAGATAATCAGGATATAACCCGCATAGGTATGGAAACACTTATTTCTGCAAAGAAAGGAGCGCCTATCATACTATATGCAGGTCAAAAACATGATTTAATAAAACTATTGATCTCTTATCCAGAATCACTCATTATATTGGACTACACTCTATTCGATCTGGAAAGAATAGAGGATTTGTTAAATCTCGGACTTCGTTTTCCTTTATCTCATTGGTTGCTCTTTTCAGACGAACTGAGTAATGACTTTTTACGAAGAATTGTTTATGGATACTCTCAGTATAGCATTCTATTGAAGTCTTGCGAATTAGACGAAATCAATATAGGATTAGCCCATACTCTGAAAGGCGAGCGGTTTGTTTGTAGCAGGGTTGCCAATATGATGTTACAACCCTCTTCAAGACCTTCCGAATCTTTAGATAGAATCTTAACCAATACCGAAAGGGAGATTCTTAAAGAAATCGCACTGGGAAAAACCACAAAAGAGATAGCCGCTAATCGCAATCTCAGCTTTCATACGGTTATTACCCACCGCAAGAATATATTCCGCAAGCTGGAAGTAAATAACGTACATGAAGCTATTAAGTATGCTATGCGCGCCGGGCTGGTCGATCTGGCTGAATATTATATCTAGTTAAAAGAGAGATAGTTTTTCAATCTCTTAATATCATTCTCAGTAAACTCTTCCAGCAAAGAAAGCCTGTCTATTGACTCTATTTTTCCCTTTCGTTCGCGAATGTCGATAATTACTTTTACCTGTTCTTTATTAAGGTAAGGGTGTTTAAGCAGTTCCTGATAACCGGCAGAGTTTACCTCCAATTGAGTTATCTCAGGTCTGATTATAATGTATGACATAATATTCGATAATAGTTCTGTATCAATGCCCCATACCTCGCCTAATTGCGATATATTATGGAATCCACCCAGAAGAGACCTGTATTTTACTATTCTATTTGCATAGGCACTTCCGATACCGGGTATCCTCTTTAATGCGGAAGTGTCAGCTTTATTCAATTCGATAGTTTCCCCCTGTTTCAGTTTAGTTGGATAGGGATGGTAATTCATACCAACTGATTCTTCGAACTCCTTATCTTCAAGTTGGGATATAAAGAGAGCGAATTCTCTTTCCGCTGTACTATCATCCAATGGCTTTTGACCATACCCTGTTTGTTCTGTGATGATATATATACTCCCACTGATACTGATAAGTACCAAAAGGATGATAACCGCTACCTTATCCTTCTTTTGAAAATAGAAATAGTCTTTCCAACTCATTATCCCTTATTACTGATGAGCCAAAAGTAATAAAAGTATTAGTATTAAAAAATTGTTAATCAGATAATATTCTGATTATTCAGACTTCAATGATTCAGCCGGATTTGTTCTACTTACTTTGATAATCTTTTGGATCACAGTAAATACAACTAGGCACATTATCAATACTATTACCCAGATACCTTCCACTCCCAATGTTATCTTGTATACATACGTCTCTAGCCATTTATCCATAAATATATATGCAGGAGGTAAGGCGATAATACTGGCAACGATTACAATCAGAATATACTCCTTCAGAAGCTTTATGAAAATATCCTTGTTCTCAGCCCCATTTACTTTGCGTATTGCGATTTCCCGTTGTCGTTGCCGCGTAGTGAGGTTAACCATTGCATAAACTCCCAAAAGGCATATGATAAGACATGCGAAAGCTATCACACCAAAAATCCGTAAAGTCAGTACTTCCGATTTATAGAATGAACTTACATATTCATCAAAGGTTATCAACTCTACATGAATACCTGGTAATACATTTTCACACGACTCCATAATAGTCTGCCGGGCTTCCTTCTCCTTACCAGGAAAATACTTAATATAATATCGAACATATTTACTTCCCCACATGTCATCCATGCCAGTGGCAAAAATATGAGGATAGATTTCCGTATTCATTGGGTTGGTATGAAAATCATTTACAACGCCTACAATTTCTATATCTACATTCCTGATATTTATCACTTTGCCAATAATATCATCGGTCGGAAACTCTTTGAGTACTTTCTCATTAACAATAGCCTGGCTTATTCCCGTATCTTTTGGATCGAAATTACTCCCCTTAATTATCTTCAATCCGAAAAACTCTGTGAAACCTGCTTGCACAGGAGACAATTGTATATCTTTTTCAGAATCGTCGAAGATGCCATTTACACGGGTAAAATAACCTTTACGAAAGAATGTATGATGGAGCATAATTACATCTTCAATATCTTGTGATAATTTAAGATTGTCTGTGAGAGGTTCTAGCAAGCCTTCTGAAGATAAAGGTATCTTTAGTTCCAATATATTTTTCCGTTCAAAACCAAAATCAGTATTATTTACAAAATAGAACTGCCTTCCCATTTCGACCAGAGAGATTAAGAGGAATACACAGATAATGACTTGCAAAGTCAATACTACTTTACGAAAATGGTTTTTGCTTTTAATAATGGATTGATGTATGCTCAATCTATTTATCTTCCTTATAGGGTAGATACTGAATACAAATGATGTGATAAGGCAGATAAACCATAATACGACGACAACAGAATAAAAGCTTATTCCATCCATCACAATTTCTGTAATATCGAAGATCGGTTTCTTTAACAGAACAAAAAGAACAGATGATATGAACAATACGATCACAAAGGAAAGCACGATTTCAGAATAATACAGCCCGAATATATCTTTTGCCTGCGCTCCCACAGTCTTCCTCAGAGCGCTTTCTTTTAAGCGCGACATAATGCCGGTTATGGCCAACACAATATAATTAAACAATGCACTTATAAGCAACAAGGCACCTACAAAAGCAGTTATAATTAAAAAGCTGTAAGCTTCCCAAAAATTTTCTCCCTTCGACATGTACTTTACACGATTTACAGGAACTGTATCGTAGCTTCTTATTTGTGCACCTACTTCTATATCTTTTAGTTTAGGCTGGATTGTACCGAGTTCTGTATTTTTCCCCAGTTTTATATATGTAGAACTGTAGAAGTTATTCCAGCGATCATTTTCGTTAGGATAACACCAGAAAATTATTTCAAAAGGCAAATTCGTATTCGGAGGAGGTGCTTCAACTACCCCTGTTATTTTAAAGGATTGCTGTTCAAAAAAATAGGGATACCCTAATGCCAGGGAAATATCTTTACCTACTACATCTGTCGAATTATAGAGTTGCCTGGCCAGATGATCAGAGATAATGACTTCCCGGGCATTTTCAGCAGGCTTATTTCCAGTAATGAACTTTTGTGTGAAGATTTCGAAAAAGTCACCGAAAACAGCTAAAGTTTCAATTTCTTTTTCTCCGGCTTGTTGATCGAATATTAGCCTAACATCCTGTACTCTAGTTGTGCCTCCTATAGCCTCTGCTTCAGGCAAAAATTTTCCCAACTCTTGGTATGTCGGCTGGGGAGTACTGGCCCAATGTTCATCTCCCATTATAGAATTGACCAGATATATACGATCCGAATCTTTATAAAAGTTATCGTAATTCAGTTCATAATAAATCCAGTAGAAACCAACCGCAAATATGATAAAGCCAATACTTAAACCTCCTATTCCCACAAGAGTTTGCGTCTTGTTCTTCCACAAATTCCGTAAGCCTATTGTCAGATAATGTAGTATCATAGTAATTTAGTTTAACGTGTTATAATATATATTAAACAAATAATATGCCAGAAGCTTAAGGATCTCGTTATTATTCATTTACAAAAATTACATATACTAAGAATATGTGCCTTTCTGCACAAATGATGTTCACATCCGCACAATTCTTTGAATTGATTTCCTTAAAGCCAATTTAATAAGATTATTATAAGATATAAAGAAATAGGGTTGCCCCAATCTGGGACAGCCTCTTTTCCTTTTATAAACAGAGTGATAGTCTTGTAATTAAAAGATTGTGAGATATTTAAGAAGGTTTACTCACACGGGGTGT
>JAITVH010000128.1 GCA_031285905.1 Prevotella sp. | reverse complement strand
AAAATAGAAATACAAAGCGGGGAAGTTGTTGAGGCACAGGATCCTCTTATTATTTCGGCGAGCCGTTCAACAGATATTCCAGCATTCTATGCTGATTGGTTTGTCAATCGGCTAAAAGAGGGATATATTAAATGAGACAATCCCTCTTTTACACCCACACCATTATTACATTTTAATCTCAATATATTAAGTAAGGCTTTTCGTTGCTAATGTATAAAGAAAAGATTATTAATATGTAGAATTCTGAGGGTCGAAATTAGTCCATCCCAACAACCAGTTATCTGTATCGGAGTCGCTTGCAAATGCTCCCGAATAAGTAACCTGAGTGAAGAAAGAATCTTTTAGTTTATCATCGCTGAATGATGCCGCACCTAACAGAGGACTGCTTGTTACAGGCCCGTAGTTAGGATTTGAAGCCAGACTGTTTGGTTGCTTAAGTTTAAGAGCGGATATTTCTGCAAAAGATTTATTCTTATTTGCTTCCAAACTGAATATAGTACTCGATACTGATGGTTTATCAGGATTTGTAACAGAAGTACCGTCTATCGATTCCTGATCTGTCCATCCATTAGCTTGTTTGTTAATATCAGAACCCAATATTCCCATTCCGGCAAACAGGTTGTTCTGTATCTTTAAAGTTCCGTTTTGTGCCCATACATGTGTTGTCCCTTTTTGATTATCGAGAAGTAAACCTACAGGATAACCGGTCGCTACGGAATTGAACAGGTTGAGGCGAGAATTACGACGTATCTGAACAGCCGATTGGAAGATACCGAGTTTAGAACCGTTGTTCGGATTCATACCTCCTCCTGTTATATATTGAGTCGTATTTTCAAAATCAGAGGCTTGTCCCATTGGCCCGATTAAGGTAACATTGCTGAACACGGCAGATGTATACGGAGAATCGGTTGTTCCATTCGAATTATTGTCCGATTCGAAACCATTAGATAATGACTGGTCTGCAATCCGGGGGTTTCTGATACCTAAAAGGAACTGTAACCTTCCTGAATATCCATTATCAGTATCGAAATCGTCGTCCCATCCATGATAAGCTACTAAATATTTAGCATTCACTGTTCCTCCAAACCATTCGAATGAGTCATCATTGCAATAAGATACCTGCACGTGATCGATCTGAGTACCCCTGCCGACTGAGCCCATCGTCAGCCCGTTTATTTCCTGATCGGTAGCAAAAGGATAGCCTGCATATTCGATACGTACATAGCTTATCACACCGGAGTAATCATCGTCATTGTTTCCTCCGTGTGTTGCATCAGGGCCACCTTCTATTGGCATACCGTCAGTAATGTCGATATTATTTTTTGCCCTGCCACAAAGGATGATTCCTCCCCAGTCGCCCGGCTTGCGTTTTCCTTTTTCCTGCTCCGAAGTGAATATGATCGGTTCGGAAAGAGAGCCTTTTGCTATCAGTTTTCCTCCTCTTTTGGCAATCAGTGCGGCCATTGTTTCTTTATCGCCTTTGATGATAGTTCCCGGTTCGATTGTAAGGGTTGCTCCGTCTTCAATATATACCCATCCCTTCAATAAATAAGTACCTTTTTTTATTGTGTGGCTTTCTTTTATAGAGAAGTTTTGTTCACCGTTTCCAATTTCAGTTCCATTATTGAACAATATTTGTTCTTTTGTGTCGTCATCATCATCGCCTCCAAGATCATCCGAGCCATTGTCGGTACATGCAGTCGCCAGCATAATAAATGCTAACAAAATCAACTTTCCAAATAAATTTAATGCTTTCATAAATAATTATTATTAAAAAAATAAATGTTTTACTAATCAGTTTGTCAGAATATATATCTTGCTGTTACAGAAATATTCCTGCCAGCTTTGTACTGTTTCGTTATCTGCTCCCGTTCTTGTGTCACGCCATTTTTATCGATATATTTAGGGAATTGCTTATAAGTCACTTTAGGAGCAAGTATGTCTTTAATACCTGCGTTTATTTCAAAATGATCGCCTATCTTTTTTGAGATAATAAAGTCTATCACATTTCGGGGCATTTCGTACATATCGGGAATATCGTTATTTATACTTGAACCCTCGGATGAAGAGGTACGCCCTATGCCTACAATACGTTTGCCTATAATATTGTACAAAAGGCTGGAAGACAATCTCAATTTATCATTCTGGTAAAATATTCCTGTATTGATCAGGTAGGGAGATTGCCCCTGCATTGGGCGGTCGTGGTTTGCTCCACTGTTTTCCTTAAATTTCACTTCGCTTTTAATGAGGGCGCCGTTGAATGTCAGAGAGAAGTCGTTTAGTCCAATAAAGTCGAGACTCTTCTTTATATCCAGTTCTATCCCATAGTTTTTCGCACTATTCGCATTTCTGAAAGTATAGATATATGTACCACCTCCGTCAAGATAAGTCCATTCTATCGGATTCTTAAAGTCCTTGTAGAATAAAGCAAAAGAGAGTATCTCGGAAGGAGAAGGATAAAATTCGTACCGTATATCGAAGTTGTTGATATATGCCGGTTTCAGGTCGGGATTACCGGAGACAAAACTGAATAAATCGAAATCGTAATATGATGACGGAGATACTTCCCTGAATTCCTGCCTGTTTACCGAACGCCCATAAGCCGCTCTCAAAAGATGTTCGTCTGTTAAGCTATATGATGCATTTACGGAAGGGAATATATCAGTATAGTCATAATCGGTTGTTTTAGATTTATCGCCTTTAATAGTTGTATAGCTTTCCAACGACATTTTGTTATGCTCGATACGCGCACCTGCATAGATATTGAATTTATTGATAGGGATATTGAAAGCAAGGTATCCTGCCATCAGCGTGTTAGTCCCCGAATAGTCATTGAGGCGACTGGTTTCATCATATAAGTATAACTTATCTGCCGCATAGTTTTCAGGGATAAGTATTTCGCTGATAACATTCCTGTAAGAAAAATCTTCGGGAAGGTTTTCGGGTATCCAACGATATTTAAAGAA
Source organism: Prevotella sp. (assembly GCA_031285905.1). Taxonomy (GTDB): domain Bacteria; phylum Bacteroidota; class Bacteroidia; order Bacteroidales; family Dysgonomonadaceae; genus Dysgonomonas. The sequence continues at coordinate 22,432 of JAITVH010000128.1, read as the reverse complement.
CCTGGTATCGTAATTCCTGTCTTTGTATTCTGTATATGCACCGCCCTTAAGAGTTGGTTTGAATGCATCGTTGAAAGAAAAATCGTGAGTATAATTGGCTGCTAATGAGTAGTTATATTCATTCAGTTTATTAAAATCTCTTGTTATGTCATTCTGGTCTATCTGGTACTCCATGTAATGAGCATCCCCTGCAAAACCGTTTTGTTCCCAGTTGATTATCCTCCTGTCGGGCTGATTCCTGTTTGCATAAGAGAATCCTCCTACCCAGTCCAGCTTATCGTTTTCACTCAGGGTATGCTTTCCTGCTAATTGTCCCGAATAAGCAAGGCGGCTACTGTATATATACTCTGCTTTTCGCTGTCCATAAAATCCGCTTGTATTCTGGTATCCTTCGCGGTCGGTATACCTGTCACTGCCTAACTGGTTCACCATATTTCTGAATTCGAATTTATGATTCTCGTTGGGCATATACATCAGATTGGCTATAGCTCCTACTTTAGTGTTGGTGTTATACTGATTATCGGTGTATTTGAATGTAAAGTAGGGTTTGTCATTATCAGAATCATACACTCCATATCTAGAGTTCTCCATATCGGTATAAGTCTTGCTCGTGTAGCTATAATTAAGCGCGGCAATAAGCCCCCAGAGACTATTCTCTCCTGTCCGGTATTTTCTGTTCAGCATAAAACTGAAACGCTGGTCGAGAATCGGTTTGTTATTGTACACATTCCAGTTATTGTTGAAGCCGTTTTGTGTGACTTTAGTAACCAGTTCGCTATTATCGTTATCCATACGCCCGCTCGGAACGATATCTGCCATTTCTCTCATTCCGTTGTCAAAACCCAGGAAGTCAGTTCCGCTTCTTTTGCTATGTTTGAAGTCTTTAAACTGTGTTTGTGTATTTATTCCTATCCCATAACTTGCCTGAATTGAATTATCGTTGGGAATACCTCTGGTTTCTACCTTGATAAATCCTCCTGAAAAGTCGGCAGGTAACTCGGGTTGAGGCGATTTTACTATTATTATATTCTCTATTTGGGAGCTTGGTATAATGTCGAACGAAAAAGAACGGGTGTCGGCTTCAGTGCTGGGTATGGCGCTATTGTTTACCCACACATTGTTGTATCGCTGCGCCAGTCCTCTGGCTATTACAAATTTATCATCCATGATCGATATTCCGGGAATCCTTCTGACTACCTCAGATGCGTCTCTGTCCTGGCTTTTCGATATCTGTTGAGCCGATACTCCGCTCACTACGGCATGCGTTTCTTTCATCGAATTCAGTAACGAAACTTCGGAGTTTATTCTACCAAGCGCTACTACCTGAACTTCACCTAATGAATGTTGAGATTCCTGCAATGATATATTTAGTAAGGTTGGTTCGCCTTTTTTGACTTCTATATCTGGTATTTCCATTGGTTGGTATGAAATATAGGATGTAGTGATAGTATATTTCCCCGGATTGATATTCAGTTCGAAATTGCCGTCAATGTCACTTATTACACCTAGAGTCGAACCTTTTATAGAGATAGTTACCCCGGGAAGGGTTTCTTGTGTCTTTGCGTCTATTGTTGTCCCTTTTATTGTGCTTTGTGCTGAAATTGAGAATGAAATGAGAAAGAATAATGTTGTGAAAAATAGTACTTTTAATAAATAAATACGTCGTCTTAGCATAATGTCAATAATGTATTATAAATTATGATACGAAGTACTTCCATTTTTCTTACAGATATGTTGCGGCCCGAATAAGCTTGTATAAAGAAATTGTTTCGTTTGGGTTAAGTTGATAGAAGATAATAAAAATCAAATCCTTAACTTATCCGGTGTTTTTCAAAAGCCTTAATTTGAAATTAGCTAAATTATAAGAATCATTTAAATAGAAGTATTTTTGTATATGAATACGAAGTAAGTTAGTTTCAGAGTTATAAATAATGTTTTTAAATTAGTGTATAATTTACACTAATTATGTATATTTGTCATTGAAAAGATTTATTTGAGAGTAGTATTATAAGTGAAATCATATTAACATACCCTATATCATGAGAAACATAACACACCTTATCTTATTTTCTTTGTTCATTTTATCTTCTTCCGGATTAAGATCTCAAACTTATAAATTCGGCCCTGCTGAGAAAGATTATGTAGGTTATCTATTTGCTTATTTTAAAGGGAATGAAGTAAAAGACGAAGCTGTTTGCTACGCCATCAGCAGAGACGGATATAACTATCTGGCATTGAATGATAACAATCCTGTACTTGACTCAAAGAAGATCAGTTCTACCGGAGGCGTACGCGATCCTCATATCTTGCGGGGCGAAGATGGCAAGACATTCTATATGGTACTTACGGATATGACCTCTTCTAAAGGTTGGGATTCGAACCGGGCAATGGTATTACTTAGATCGAATGATCTTGTGAACTGGACATCGTCAGTAATTAATATTCAGCAAAAATATACTAATCAGGAAAATCTGAAACGTGTGTGGGCTCCTCAGACAATATATGATCCTGATACAAAAAAATACATGATCTATTGGTCGATGCAACACGGCGATGGCCCCGATATCATCTACTATGCATATGCCAATAGTGATTTTACTGATCTGGAGGGAGAGCCTAAAGTCTTGTATATACCTAAAAATAAAAAGTCGTGTATTGATGGTGATATTATCAATAAGAACGGTCTTTATTATATGTTCTACAAAACGGAAGGGCATGGCAATGGTATCAGGCTGGCTATTACAGACTCCCTTGCCTCGGGCAAATGGATAGAGCAACCCGGCTATAAACAGCAGACCAGAGATGCGGTGGAGGGTTCAAGTATTTTCAGACTGATTAACAGCGATACGTATATACTGATGTATGATGTGTATATGAAGGGCAAATACCAATTCTGTGAAAGCAAGGATTTGGATGTATTCAAAGTTATTGACAAAGAGATTTCAATGAATTTTCATCCGCGTCATGGTTCGGTTATGCCAATAACATGCAGAGAAATAAAGGCATTGACTGACGAGTGGGGGATACCCGAAGGTTTTGAGATGCCGGTTGATAACAATCCTGTGCTGGAAGGCTATTATGCCGATCCTGAGATACTCTATTCCAATAAGACGAATAAATACTATTTATATTCGACAAGTGATGGCTTTGATGGGTGGGGAGGATATTATTTCAAGACATTCTCTTCAGATAATCTGAAGAACTGGAAAGACGAAGGGGTGATCCTCGACCTGAAAAAAGATGTTTCGTGGGCCGACCGTAATGCCTGGGCGCCTTGTATAATAGAGAAGAAGGTAAAAGGAGGGTATAAGTACTACTATTACTTTACTGCCGCCCAAAAGATCGGCGTTGCTGTGGCGGATGATCCGGCAGGTTCTTTTGTAGATTCGGGCAAAGCTCTTATCGACTTCAAGCCTGAAGGAGTGCAAGGCGGCCAGGAAATTGATCCGGATGTATTTGCCGATCCTAAAACAGGTAAGTCTTACCTATACTGGGGTAACGGTTATATGGCTGTTGCCGAACTGAATAAAGATATGGTATCCATTAAAAAGAACACGATAAAGGTGATGACTCCCGATAAGACTTTCCGCGAAGCGATAGAAGTCTTTTACCGCAACGGGCTTTACTATTTCTTATGGTCGGAAGACGATACCCGCAGCGAAAATTACAGAGTAAGATACGCAACCTCGACATCACCTACAGGCCCTCTGACAATCAAGGAAAACAATCTCATTCTCTCTAAAGATCCGGCAAAAGGAATATATGGAACAGGGCATAATTCTGTAATACAAATACCAGGTAAGGATGAATGGTATATTGTCTATCATCGCTTCAATCGTCCTAATGGTATACATATGGGTGATGCGGCAGGTTTTCACAGGGAAGTTTGTATAGACAAGATGGAGTTTGATGAAAATGGAAACATTCAGGTAATTACTCCAACATTATAAATGAATCACCTTATAATAAGTGTGAACTAAAAACAGTCCGGTAGTAACTATCATGTGTTACTACCGGACTGTTTATTTTATTATATATCCCTTTTAAGGGTTACTTCGTCCGGCTTTCTTCTTTTATGGTTTTAACCAAGTTTTCGCCTATCCCGATACGGTAACCTTGCGAAGAATACAGGATTCCGCCATTGGTAGATAAATAGATCACCAGAGGAAAATTATTTGAGAAATCGAGTTGTAACGCGCTCGCTACATTGTTCAATAATGTTCTGTCATTATCAACAATCCATAACGACTGTTTTGGTAATCCTTTAAAAGTTGATGCATCAAAGGCTTTACTTTGCTTATCGTCCGGTACAGCGAACAGGATACCGCCGTTCCATTCTTCCAGTTTATCCTTGAATGCCGGTAAATCCTGCAAAATATGTTTAGTAGGCTCTTTGTCAGGATCGGCAAAACAGATAATCAAGCCCTTCTTATTGCTCAGTTCTTTCAGGGTATTACTGTCCTCAGTATTTAGATTGACAATGGTATTCGGATCTACAATTCCCTGTACCTGAATCCCTGATTCCACTTTTGGTAATATAATTTCAATATCTTTTATCTCGTTTTCCTTTAATTCGAAATATTGGATATTTACAGCGACTGAGCCATCGTTTACCCTGCTGCCGGTCATCAATCTGTAATAGCCGGCATCTACCGATATTTTAGCGGGAAATTCTTTCAACTCGCTTCCATAGCCTAATGTTACGAAATCACCATTCTCATATCTTGCTAATGTAAAATGACTGTAATAGCCCGGCTTAACAATATTATCTTTCCCGTTCGTAAATTGGACAGAAGATTTTGGTTTTTCTTTCGATTGTTGTTCGAAAAACACATCCTTCCACGAATTACTTTCCGCCTCCAGATATTGAGGGCGTTTTGTAGCAGGATCGATACGGGTAAGGATATCCATCGACCGGCACAATGCCACAAAGAATATATCTCTGGATTGTTTGTCTGCGACTTTCAACTCATATACGCCTTGCGGGGAGAGGGGGCAATTGTAGTAATTCTGTTCGGTATCAATTGCCACACGATCATTAACAAAATCTATGACTGTCCGGATATCGGATCTCGATTTATCGACAAAATCAGCCGGAAGTTCGTTCCTGAAAAAGCTACGCCACGGACGAATCAGTTCCAATGCTATACGGGGTGATAATACATAACGGGCATAATGATCGTGATGTTGCGATGAATGGCGGAGGTCTACACCGTCACCCATAATCAGATGGTTGGTCAGATAGTCTGCCGGAGTATCTCTTAAGTCTTTATCTTTGAGTGATTCTATGAATGGATATAAATAACCGTTATCAGCTTTCTCTTTTAAGAATTTTGATATCTCCTGCCAATTCCCCTGCGACTTGTTCAGGTAATTCCATGTCTTATCTGGATTCAGATTATTATCAACAGCGAATGCCCTTGCACCCGCCTCTGAAATAAAAGTATTCATATAGGCGTTACGTATAGAATCTTCATATGCCAGATGTTTCGCATTTGCAGCTATTTTTTCTTCCGACAACTCTTTAGCCTGTTGTTCAATGGGAACATTTATTACCATATCCTCATAATAATCTTCCCCTTCTTTTTTACCCAGTATAATACTTATTTCATTTGTGTCTTTATCTGATTTCGCATAACCGTACAGTCCATCTTTATCTGCCCATATGAAGACATCGCCCATACCGGTCATAACAGACGCATAACCTTCTTTATTTGTCTTGTTGGTAGATATAGGATAAAATTCGGCATAATTGTATACCTTGAATTTCACTGTTACATTTTCTATCGGTGCTCCCGACTGATCGGTTACATTTACTTTCAGATTTCTTGTTGCGGTATAATTTCCCAGTACATTTATTACAGAGTAGAGGCCTGTTTGCACATTTTTTTCTTCCGGGCCGTTATATAAACCAAACACATTCGTATGCACCATCATTGCCCGTTTCACGGGAGCAGAAAACCATGCCACGTTCAGTTCGGGCTCCGGCTCACAAGCACCTATATAATGCCATTTACCGTCTACCCATGCTTCCACCCATGCATGGTTGTCATCGGTATGCACCCAACGTGGTGTATAGCATTGGCGCGCAGGAATCCCTACAGCCCGTAGTGCAGCCGTAGTGAAAGTAGATTCCTCACCGCAGCGTCCCCACGAAGTCTTTATTAAAGCCAATGGAGAAGATGTACGGCCATCTGTACCGCGATAAGTTACTTTTTCGTGGCACCAGTGGTTTACTTCCAGAACAGCCTGTTCCATAGTCAATCCTTTCACCCTGTCTTTCAATTCATCGAAAAATACCTGACGGGCAGTATCCAGATTTTCGTTATTCACACGATACACCAGTACGAAATGACGGAAAATATCGTCAGGAACAGTTTTTCCCCAATCGAAATAGTCACGTGCCCTGAAAGCAGCATCTATCTGCTCGAGGAAATATTCTCCATCATAATCTGCCAGATCGGAGAGAGGCATGTAAGCATACAGGAATTCAAGGGCTTCCTGTTGGGCGATCGTTAAATCCGGTTTGTTAAAGACAGAGAATAATGCGCTGTCCCTGCCTTTGGTTAATTCTTTTCTTTCAAGGAACTGTTTATGGACTTCTGCTCTGTAATTGTTATCTTTTAGGAAATGGTTGTCTGAAGAATCGCATGATACAATGGACAATAAGGCGACACAGATTATCACATAAAAGGTTATTTTGCGCATGGTTATCATAATTTAATAAAAGATAGCATGCAATTTACAAGTTTTATTTTGAAGTTTCGGTTTTTAGTTATAAAATTGCGTTCGATGAAAAAGCAGGAGAATGAATTAGCAGTTTTGTTCCTGATCCATAAAGGAGATATATAAATGGATTGCCTTTTTATTATAAAAACCCCTTTTTTGTTTTTAATATATTTATCTTATAATAATAGGTTAAGTAACAAAACTTTATTTTAACTTTGCATTCTCTGACAGCAAGATTCTTTCTTGCCGCTTTACGCATAAAAATGAAACTAAACATAAATCTTAAATGAACAAAATTGTATCGAAAGAGTATTTCTCTGAGAATGTCGTAAAATTTGAAGTAGAAGCACCTCTTATTGCGCGTAGCCGCAAGGCCGGGCATTTTGTTATTGTACGGTTGGGTGAAAAGGGGGAAAGAGTACCTCTTACTATTGCTTCTTCGGATCTTCAGAAAGGAACTATAACGATTGTTATTCAGGCGGTGGGAGCTTCATCGAAGAAAATTTGTGCTTTAAATGAGGGCGATTATCTAACCGATGTAGTAGGTCCGCTTGGACAGGCTACTCATATCGAAAAGTATGGGACGGTGATCTGTGCCGGCGGTGGAGTAGGTATAGCGCCTATGTTGCCGATTATAGAAGCTATGAAAAAGGCAGGTAATAAAGTAATATCTGTTTTAGCAGCGCGTACTAAAGATTTGGTAATACTGGAAGAACAGGTTGCCGAATACTCAGATGAAGTGATTGTGATGACAGACGACGGTTCTTATGGTCATAAGGGGTTGATCACTAATGGTATCGAAATGGTTATTCAACGCGAACAGGTTGATCTGTGTGTTACCATAGGCCCGGCTATAATGATGAAATTCGTTTCATTGCTTACACAAAAATATAACATCCCGACTATGGCTTCCCTCAATACCATTATGGTAGACGGTACGGGTATGTGCGGTGCGTGTCGTGTGACAGTGGGCGGTAAGACTAAATTTGTATGCGTTGACGGGCCGGAGTTTAATGCTCATGAAGTAGATTTCGATGAAATGTTGATGCGCTTAAGAGCATATAGTTAATTTATTAGATACACACATTAATATATAAGCTAACGGTAACAACTGGTAGCTATCAGCTAAAAAAACGATGACAGAACAAGATAATATACAGGCTCGCCGTAATGAGCCTTGGAGAGACGAGCTTCGCAGAACATTGAAAGCCAAAGAGCGTTCGGCAATAGAACGTGTTCATATGCCTGAACTTGCACCCGATTACAGGAATAAAACACTGAAAGAAGAAGTGAATCTGGGTTTGTCGGAAGAACAGGCCGTATTGGAGGCAAAACGCTGCCTCGATTGCGTAAATCCAACCTGTATGGAGGGTTGCCCGGTTAATATACAGATACCGACTTTTATTAAAAATATCGAGCGGGGAGATTATTTCGAAGCGGCTAAAGTACTGAAAGAAACTAGTGCGCTTCCTGCTGTTTGCGGTCGTGTATGTCCACAGGAAAAGCAATGTGAAGCAAAATGTATTTATATACAGAAAATGAAAAAGGAACCGGTGGCTATCGGTAATCTGGAACGTTTTGCTGCCGACTATGAACGCGAGAGCGGTAAGGTTGCCATTCCTGAGTTAGCGCCAGCCAACGGGATCAAAATCGCAGTGGTAGGGTCAGGCCCGGCAGGATTATCTTTTGCAGGCGATATGGCAAAGCTTGGGTACGATGTTACAGTATTTGAAGCATTGCACGAAATAGGGGGAGTGCTGAAATACGGTATTCCTGAGTTCCGTTTACCAAACAAAATTGTCGATGTGGAAATCGATGTTCTCCGCAAGATGGGCGTGAAGTTTATCAACAACTGTATTGTAGGTAAAACCATTACATATGAAGAACTTCATGAAGAAGGATTTAAGGGTGTATTTGCAGCGAGTGGGGCAGGATTGCCTAACTTTATGAATATTCCCGGTGAGAATCTGATAGGCGTGATGTCTTCCAATGAATTCCTTACCCGTGTCAACCTGATGGATGCCTCGAATGAAGAAAGCGACACTCCGGTACAGATGGGTAAGAGGGTAGCTGTTGTAGGTGCAGGTAATACGGCAATGGATGCGGTACGTACGGCTAAGCGTCTGGGTGCGGAAAGAGCGATGATCGTATATCGCCGTTCGGAAGAAGAAATGCCGGCCCGTATAGAAGAAGTAAAACATGCCAAAGAAGAAGGAATAGAGTTTCATACCCTGCACAATCCTATCCGCTACGAAGGAGATGATAAAGGCCATGTACAACGTATGCTGGTACAGAAGATGGAGTTGGGTGAACCTGATGCCTCAGGCCGCCGCCGCCCTGTACCAATCGAAGGGGCAACCGAGTGGTTCGATGTAGACGAAGTGATTGTGAGTGTGGGAGTTTCCCCTAATCCGCTTATCCCGTCTACATTCAAGGGATTGCAAATAACTAAGTGGGGGACTATTGTTGTTAATGAAGAAACGATGCAGTCCGATCTTCCGGATGTATATGCGGGAGGCGATATAGTTCGTGGTGGGGCTACCGTTATCCTTGCTATGGGCGACGGGCGTAAGGCTGCTGCCGCCATGGATAAGGCGCTGAAAGGTTAAGAATAATTTATAATATGATAAACGGCTTTTGTGATAAAACATGAAAGCCGTTCTTTTGTTATACTGTTAAAGATTTCATGCAATAATAATTCTGATTATCTTTGTAGAAGCTACTAATTGTTTTAGATCTCAGGCTCGTATAGCTTATGAATCGTATTTATATACTATTTTTCTTTTTATTCCTTACCGTATGCCCTATTCTTGGTCAGGATAAAGCCAAACCTCAGAGTGGAGAAGGTGTACATGCTTTTCTCCGGCGGCATAACCGGACAGGCGAAGACTATTATAACCAGTTTCTGGAGCTAAATAAAGGAAAGTTTGGAAAAGGGAATTCATTACAAAGAGGCGTGACATACACATTGCCTCCCAAGTCTGCAACAGGTAATAAAAAAGATAACCAGACTGCGTCTACAGCAACCAATAATACAACAGTTAAGAAAGGAGTTAAGAAAGTAAATAAGCTGTTTGGGAAAAAGTATGAAGAGTACACAGTCAAGTCGGACAAATTGAAAGGTGCCTGCTTTTTTCTTTCCAGTGGACATGGCGGCCCTGATCCGGGCGCAATAGGCAAAGTAGACGGGCATTCACTGCATGAAGATGAATACGCCTATGATATAACGTTGCGGCTGGCCCGCTGCCTGATGGAAGAAGGGGCAACTGTTCATATGATTATACAGGATGCGAAAGATGGTATCCGCGATGACCGATATTTGTCTAACAGTAAGCGCGAGACTTGTATGGGAACGGCAATACCCCTGAATCAGAAAAAAAGGCTTCAGCAAAGAAGCGATAAGATAAACAGCCTAAACAGGCGTGCAAAAGAGAAGTATAAACGTTCTGCATTTATTCATCTCGACAGTAGAAGCCAGAAGAAACAACTGGATGTATTTTTTTATTATTCGGATAAAAGTGCAGCCGGGAAGAAGTTGGCGAATACAATGAGGAATACCTTCCGCGAACATTATGATAAACACCAGCCTAACCGGGGATTTACCGGTACTGTTTCATCCAGAAGCCTGTACGTGTTGAATAATACCGCCCCTGTAGGTGTTTTTGCCGAACTGGGGAATATTCAAAATACGTTTGACCAACGGCGGTTTCTGGAACCGGATAACAGGCAGGCACTGGCCAACTGGATGTGCCGGGGCTTTATAAAGGATTACGAAGACTGGAAGAAAGGGCAGAAATAGAGAGTTTAATATTTTTTCCTATTTTTGTATACAATCAAAAATAGAATACTATGAGAAAAAATGCCCTGATCTCATTTCTTTTGTTTACTATCAGTATATCAGCTCAAAACTATGGTAATGGTTTGCCTGCAACCGATAATCTTGGACGTAAGCTGATAATCGCTGAAAATGAATCGACTATTCGTAAAGATAAGTTTGTAGGACTTTTCTACTGGACATGGCACACCAATTTTGCCAATAAAAAGCCATATGATGTATCGAAGATTCTGGCTGAAAGACCGGAAGCAATCAATAACTATAATGATCCCATCTGGCCGAAAGACGAGGGTTATTATTTCTGGGGAGAACCCTTGTTTGGTTACTATAGGGATACTGACAATTGGGTATTGAGGAAGCATGCCGAGATGTTGGCTGAAGCCGGAGTGGATGCGATCTTCTTCGATTGTACGAACGGTTCTTTCACATGGAAAGAGTCTTATATAGAGTTGTGTAAGGTGTTTGACCAGGCATTGAAAGATGGTGTGAATGTTCCCAAGATAGTTTTTATGCTTGCCTTTGGCCCTTCACCGGATAGCCGGAAAGCATTGGGAGAAATATATAACGACCTTTATAAGCCGGGTTTATATAAAGATATATGGTTCTACTGGAAAGGCAAGCCTCTGATAATGGCCTATCCTGAAACTTTAGGCGATATAGATGGTGATGTGGAAAGAACGCGCGAGAACAGAGAAATATGGGATTTCTTTACATTCCGTCCGGGGCAACCTGTATATAACAAAGGGTCACAACGCGCTGATCATTGGGGCTGGCTGGAAATATTTCCCCAGCATGGTTTTGTAGAAAATGAAAATGGCAGTTACGAACAAGTGACAGTAGGAGTCTCACAAAACTGGTCGAAAGAGAATGGGCTTTCTGCCATGAATTCACCTAATACCTTTGGACGGAGTTATACACACAGGAGTGGGCAGGTAGAAACGGCAGGTGCAGTAAACTTCGGATATAACTTTCAGGAACAGTGGGACAGGGCATTAGAACTGGATCCTGAGTTTATATTCATTACAGGATGGAACGAATGGATAGCCGGACGAGCCAGGGAATGGATGGGGCAAGAGAATGCTTTTCCCGATCAGTATAGTCAGGAGAAGAGCAGGGATATTGAGCCGATGAAAGGAGGGCATGGGGATAATTACTATTACCAGATGATAAATAATATCCGCCGTTTTAAAGGAACTCCGGCAGTCGAACCTGATGGAAGAGAGAGAAAAATAAAAATAGACGGAGGATTTGACGACTGGGCTGATGCCATTCAATATAGTGCTTATAAAGGCAGTACTATCCACCGCAATAGCGAGGGCTGGAAAGATGTTTACTATACTAATGAAACAGGGCGTAACGATATTACAAATGTGAGGGTGGCACATGATAAGAAGAATGTCTATTTCTATGTGGAAACGGCCGAACCCTTTTCTCCGGCTTCTGACAATGCATGGATGCGTCTGTTTATAGACATTGACAGGGATAAAGATACCGGATGGGAAGGTTATGACTTTGTTTTAAACCGGATCAGCCCCTCTAATAAGATAATCATAGAGAAGAATCTAAACAATGGATGGGAATGGAAGAAGACGGGAGAGTTGGATTATGCTATCAATGGAAATAAAATGGAAATCTGTATCCCTAAAAAAGTGCTGAACATCAAAGACAATATAGATTTAGAATTTAAATGGGCCGATAACATGCAGGAGAATGATATCACAGATTTCTACCTGAATGGTGATGCTGCGCCGTTAGGTAGGTTTAATTATATATATAAGGTAAAATAAGATAAATATTTTAAAGCTTTATCTGTGATAGATAGAGATTTAGTTTTTGAAAAAAAAGTTATAAAAGCTTGTTTTTATTGTTTTTTTAGGAATATTATTGCATATTTGTTATCTTTTTTTATTTACTCTTAGATAGAAATAGGAGAACGGAAGTTCTTACTTGTATTGTGGAGGGGAAATATGCAGGGAATGCATCTGAAGAAAAATGTTCTTCTTTTATTTTTCGCATTGGTATGATACTATACCGTTTTTTTGCGCCGTACATCTATCTATAACAACACAAATGATACGCTAAGTATCAATATTATGATTAATATATTTAGTTTATTTCACAGACAAGCAAAAAGCGGATTGCTTCTACTGTTACTATTGTTGATTAGTGGGCAAATGAGGGCGCAGGAATTGCTTCCTTTTACCGAAGACTTTGGAGATAGTCAAAATCCTTCTTTCGGTGCTTCCGGCGACTGGTGGTTGATACCATCCAGGGACTCAGGCGAAATTGGGCAGTATAACCTGGGTGGTTACACTTATGGATCTGAGGGTAATTTCAACTCTGAGTACGGACAAAATGAAATTAGCTTGAATAATGGGAGTTATGTCATTACTAAATTGAGAAAGCCATGGGGGTTATACGGTGATGTATATGGCGATAATACTACCCCGGATGAAGAAACGGGCTATTTTGTCTTAGCTCAATACGACCAAACAAGCAGTGTCGCAAGACCAATCTACTTATACTATAAATGATTTTAAACCGGAAAACGTCGGTTGGTACCGTTTGATTGTAGGTCAGGCAGGATCGCTCAATGGTACAGTAAACTACGACTGTCTGGCTTTGTCTGCTTCGCGTAAGTTGATTTATTCGGGTAGATCGCAATTTTGTATGAACAGAGTACAAAATTTTACAGTCTTCCTGCCTGATGCCACAAGCTATACAAAATGGGACTTTGGCGATGGTAAGGGCGAAATAAAGAATACTGATGTATCGTCCAACGAGCAAACTCAGAGCTATGCTTACACCAAGTCGGGAACATATATAATTACCGTGAGGTCGTATGATGCTTCTGATATTCTTCTCAAGGAAGAACGTTTCGAGAAAAGGGTGCTGCCATGTCTCATCCCTGTCAATCCCAACATACATATATGGAAGGAGTGACGCAGTAAACAACATAGAATGGACAGTCTGAACAGGACTCACCTTACCCCTGCCTTTTAAGGCGGAGAGCAATGATACCATAAGAAAAAGGCTTTAGCCAAGTAAGCATTCGGTCTAGTTCATCTTTTGCAGTATTTTAATTTATAGTTTTGTAGCATAAAAAAGAAGGTATCCACTTTTAGGACACCTTCTTTGGATAGTGCTTTCAATTTAAAGTTTCCATTCTTTACTTAAGTGCCGGTAGGATATATTTCCATACCTGGTTAAGCTCGCTTCCCATATCTCCAATATTTGCAGTAATAGCCACAACTGCATTTTGATCAGGCATAATAATAATATATTGACCGTTCGCTCCATCGGCTCTTACAGCATTGTGCCGGCAACGCCACATTTGATATCCGTATCCCTGCTTCCAGTCGCTATCTTCAGGTACAGAGTCCGGGTCTTTCGTGCCCGAAGGAAGAGAAGCTATTTGCGGAGACGTCATTTCTTTGATCCATGATTCCGGTAATAGCTGCTTTCCATTCCACTTGCCTTTTTGCAGGATGAACTGGCCTAATTTTGCCATATCTTCTGTCCGGATATACAGATCATACCCTCCGGTATTGATACCCATCGGGCATTCACCCCAGTACATGACTTTTATACCTAGCGGGCCAAAAAAGCGTGATGTAAGATAATCTTTCAGGTTTTCTCCTGTCACCTTTTGAATAATCGCTGCGAGCATATAAGAAGCCATGCTGCAATAATTCATCTTTGTTCCGGGTTTTTCCGTTACAGGCAGAGAAAGAAATTCTTTTACCCAATCCTTGCTACTACGGTTGAATGCTCCCGGGTCATTACCTGCCGACATGGTAAGCAAATGGCGTATTTCCATTTCTTTCAGATTGTCGCTTACTTCTTCCGGCAGCTTGTCAGGGAAGAAGGAGATTACTTTATCTGTTACTTTAATCTTGTTTTCGGCTACGGCAAAACCGATACCTGTCGCCGTATAAGTTTTGGTAACAGAATACATGATATGACTGAGATCCGGCGTATGATCGCCAAACCATTCTTCGTGTATCACATTTCCATTCCGCAATACCATTAGGCTGTGAATGTCCTGATTTTTATCTTTCAATGATTGTACAAAATCCTTTATTCCCTGTTCTTCTACATTTTCTTTTACCGGTGTACTACGGGGTAGAGCTTTTATCAATGAAGCATAGCTTTTCAGCCGGATATTTTTCTCATCTAGCAGTTGCTTGATTTCATCATCAATCAATAGATTGGTTTCAGCCTGACGGTCTTCGGCTACCCATTCGTATCCGATATGCTTTACCTCTTTCGTTTCTTCATTATACATAGAAGGATGAGCGATGAAAATATAGTTCCGGCCCGGTTGGAGTTTGTCCAGCATTTTTCTGAAACTTTCCTTTTTTTCTACCAGATTGCCTTTCGGCCCATCATAACTGATAAATTCTATATTGTATCTCTTTAGTGATTCTTCATCATCTATATATGGTAAGCCGTATTCAACAGCTAGTTTTTTTACCATTTCGAATACAGCTTTGTCGAATGTAACAGAACCCATATGTCCTGTAAGATGGCTAACGGAAGGAATATGTCGTTGCACAAGTTCTATCTGTGCGCGGAATTCCTGTTCTATTTCAGCGAGATTATACTTGTTCTCGGTTATCGCTTTTCCCCGATAGGCCGGATTAGGGCGTATCATCGGAAAGAAATAACCGTCCTCATCCACAAGACTGGGGCAATGTGTCAACGGGCGCCACTTTACATCATCCCATTCGCTGGTAAGGGTAAGATGTACTCCCACATCTACCGGATCATACCCACTTATCCTTTTCAGATTGCGTACTGCCTCAGGAAACAAGGAACCTACAGCCATAATTTCGATGGTTCTGCCTATTCCTACTCCATAAGACCACATGCATGCTGTATTTGCGGAATGTAATGATCCCATATCATCGAGACGGACTATCAAACCCGGCCCATTTTCTTGTGCGGAAAGAGAGACTAGAGTCGTAATGGACATAAAAATAATTAACAATAACTTTTTCATAGTATCTGAGTTTATTTAACATTTGGGCGAAATGCTTCTTGGAAAAAACAAATATAACCTGATTATTCAAAAAAAGTATTAGAGTTTATATTAAATAAAAGCATCATGTGATTATATCCAGTTGTTTTATTGCCCCGTCTTTTAAGGCGGGGAGTATGAATATCACAGGAAAAAGACTTTAGTCAAACCCTTTTGGCTAAAGCCATTATATACAGTTTTATTTT
Organism: Prevotella sp.; assembly: GCA_031285905.1. GTDB lineage: Bacteria > Bacteroidota > Bacteroidia > Bacteroidales > Dysgonomonadaceae > Dysgonomonas. Next base: position 6,639 of record JAITVH010000128.1, on the reverse strand, counting down.
TCTTCCCCAGCTAAAGCAGGGGCAACTAATATATAGATAATGAAATAGATATAATCTTATTCAATATAAATTCTATTATTTATTTTTCCCTTTTTAATGTTATGATAGTAATTTCGGGCCATGCGCCGAAGCGGAACGGCAGCATTACATACCCGATGCCTACATTCACATATAAGCCTTGGTTATCTTCTTTATACAAGCCACTCCATTCATCGTAAACCAACGAGGCAAAAGATAACTTCCCGATTGCAAACTGAGTGGCATGGGTATGTCCTGCCAACATCAAATCTATGTCTGTACTCAACACTTCTCTGCGCCAGTGACTCGGATCGTGGCTCAACAGTAGTTTGAAGCTTGTCTTTTCTGTTCCTCTCATTGCTTTAGGAAGGTCTCCGTATTCGGGAAAAGGAGGTTTCCCCTGATTTTCTACTCCTATCAGGGCAATGCTATCGTTACCCTTATGAAGAAAAATGTGTTCATTGTTCAACATTTTCCATCCCATCGAGGCTTGACGTTTCTTCAGGTCTTCCAGATTGGCACGCCTTTCATCTGCACCTTTCCAATTGCGGTACAATCCATAATCATGGTTACCAAGAATGGAATATACGCCATCAGGTGCATTAATCCGGGAGAGGATGGATTCATATCCGTCCAGTTCAGATGCGCTGTTGTGTACCAAATCGCCTGTGACCATTATAGCATCAACCTGCTGTTCGTTTATTATATTCACCAGTTTTTCTATGGCAGAAGTGTTACTCTTCCAGTTTCCAATATGAATATCCGATACCTGCAATACTTTATATCCGTCAAAAGCGGGAGGTAGGTGGGGTGAAGAGAATTCAATCTGTTTTACCTGAAAACGTTCTTTCCCATATGTACATCCATATATGACGATGAAAATTACAGCAAGTCCGGTAATAGCCCCCAATACAGAGAAAGGATAGACTTTCCATGTAAAGAAATATCGTAGGGGTAGGTCTAAAAGGGAAATGACAAAGAATAGTAACTTAGGAAGAACAATAGCTATAAAAATGAAAATAAAAATATCCCTGTAATCACTGATCGATCTTGATACAAAAAACAGGTAGGCTCCGATAAGCAATAATACTGTGGGTAAAAACCAAAGAATTCCGCCAATCAGGTTTTGACTGATTTTTCGTATGAACAACATATAAATATAGATATCGGCAATAAGTAACGCCGGAATCAAATACATTAAAATTCTTCCTATCATTTATTCATTTTTTAGGTTCGCAAGATACGCAGACGAAAAATATTGGTGACGGCCTGTTAAGTTAATTTAAGCTTTATGTTATAAATTTGAAGAAAACAAAAAACTAATAACATCTCGTTAAACTTTCTGTTAACTATTTTCGTTACTTTTAACAATATAATCTGATAGAAATGGATTTAACGAATAAGAAGATCATTCTGACCGGAGCTTCTGCCGGGATAGGACTTGAGATGTTGTTATTGCTCTCAAAATATAAACAGGTGCAGATAGTTGCAGTAGCCCGCCATACCGAAGATATACCTGAAATGAAAGGTGTGATATATCCCTTTGCAGCCGATGCCAGTAATCAGAAAGGAGTGGATAGTATATTCGACTTTGCGATACAGGTATTAGGTGGAGTGGATGTTTTTATAGCGAATGCCGGTTTTGCTTATATAGAGAAACTTGATAAACCGGATTGGGAACATGCTCAACGGATATTTGACCTGAATGTATTCTCTCCTGTTTATGCATTAGAGAGGCTTACTTCTATAAATGGTAATAGCCCGACGGCTTTTGTCTGCACTGTATCGGGGGCGGGATTGGTTTCACTTCCTGCATATTCGTTGTATTGCTCTACTAAAGCTGCTTTGCATCATTTTATAGAGACATACAGGTATGAACAAAAAAGGAACTTGCAACTGACCGCTGTTTATCCAGTCGCCACCCGTACAGATTTTTTTGATAAGGCTGCTTCGGAAAAAGCAACTCCCCTACCTTTCCCTGCTCAGGATACTAAAACAGTAGCAAAAAAGATTGTAAGAGGAATAGAGAAAGGAAAGAAAACGATTTATCCATCCCTATTGTTCAGGCTGGGCTACCCTGTCGGCAGGGCATTCCCATTTCTGTTGAAAGGGTACTCTCTGTTGGAAAAAAGGAAGGTAAAGAAATGGCTAAAGGACTAATCCGTCCTTTCTTTTGGTATAATATTCAAATAATTTGAAGCCTAATATTCCCATTATAATACCGAAAATAATACCTACCATTACATCGGAAGGATAATGCTTTGCTACATATATGCGGCTATATGCTACCAATGTAGCCCAAAGAATAGCAATGACTCCATATAATTTGTGTTTTCGGAAGACTAGAAAGAAAAAAACAGCCATACTAAAAGTAGTAGCCGAATGGGATGAGAAAAAACTGTAGCTGGCACTATATTCTTCTATGGCATGGATAGTGTCTTTCCATAGTGCGTTATGAATCGGGCGGGGACGTTCAATCACCAGTTTTATGAGATTGGTAAATAATGCACTTGCCCCTACAGAAAGCATAAAGAACAATGTGGCTGTTTTTTTCCACACTTCGGAACGCCAATAAATCAAGGCAGTCATCAGTATGAATACCAGTACCCAGCAAAGGGAAGAACTCAGAAACAGCATGATGGGATCGAGCCAATCGGCATGTTTGCCATTAAGAAAAAGGAATATCTCTTTATCCCAGTCTATAATTTTATTTAACATATTGAATCAAAGATTTAAAATACAAAGGAATATCATTTAAATGGTTTTATAAGTATGATTGTTAAAAGTTTTATATTTTTTAGCACCTGTATATTATCGCATTTTGACTCTATCTATGTCGGAAATTAAGTAACTGTTTAAATTTGATTATTTAATTCTATTTAGCATAAGTTTAATCATCGTCTCTTGTATCATCGTCTCTTGTGTATATGTATGATATTCAAATCCTTTAGATAATGATATCCTTCAAGTTATGAGTATATACCAAATTAAGTAACTGATATTCAGTGTTTTTTGTTATTATTTAGAACACTTTATATCTATTACTTCTAACTTTAAACAGTCACTAATTTATCAGGCAAATATTTACAATGCCCGCCCTTTAAATACATTAGACTCCAAAGCCGGATATAAATAACCTGAAAAAGTAATTTCCCTACTATTCAAATTAGGAATTACTACCGCCGTACACTGATTAGTACCGGCTATCATATTAATACTTACCGTAGCAGACACTCCGGTACCAAAAACATTCATACTGTAATAAACATTCCCCTTTTTATCGGTCTTCATCTTTATGTTCGATACAGTTCCTTCGACGGTGATGCCTCCTATCCCGTTAGGACCGGCATAGGGTGAGTTAAATGCCAATTGTATAGTAGCCTTTTCGTTTTTCATCGAAACAAAGTTTGTATTTGAGTCTACATATACAAATCGCCCAGATTTAAAAGTAATGCGGTCTGCTTCGAGTACAAAATCATGATTGTTTAACGCATCCACAGCCATTTGAAACTTCAATGAATCCTCTGCCGCCTGTGCTTGTTTTGCAGCAGGATCTTGTGCTTTACAACCTGCCATAACCAGTGTTGCAGATACTAATAAAAATAATATTGCTCTCATATCCATAAAAAATTATATTATTACTCTGATTCTTTCATTTTAACAACAGTAATAACAATATGTTCAGTATAATTCATATCCTTTTATTGGCCATCTTTTGATTAATTGGCGATGATTAAACTTATGCTAAATAGAATTAAATAATCAAATTTAAACAGTTACTAAATATATTCAGTAAATTTGCCCCGACTTATGGAAGAATCGTTCAATATACACAGGGGTGGGCTGAATGAGAAGGAAAAAGAGTTTGAAAACGCTTTGCGCCCTCTCACTTTCGGTAGCTTTAGCGGGCAGAACAAGGTAGTAGAAAATCTACAGGTGTTTGTTACGGCTGCCAAGATGCGTGGCGAATCGCTCGATCACACGCTGCTTCATGGCCCTCCGGGACTGGGAAAGACTACACTCTCCAACATCATAGCCAATGAGTTGGGTGTTGGTTTTAAGATTACATCAGGCCCTGTGCTCGATAAGCCGGGGGATCTGGCCGGACTTCTTACTTCTCTCGAACCCAACGATGTGCTTTTCATAGATGAGATACACCGTCTGTCGCCTGTAGTCGAAGAATACCTCTATAGTGCGATGGAGGATTACCGTATCGATATAATGATAGACAAAGGCCCCAGTGCACGCTCTATCCAGATAGAGTTAAATCCGTTTACACTGATAGGGGCAACAACCCGTAGCGGATTGTTAACCAGCCCATTACGTGCCCGTTTCGGGATCAATATGCATCTGGAATATTATGATATTGAGACACTTACGAATATTATTCTTCGTTCGGCAAATATACTCGATGTACCTACATCGCAGGAGGCTGCTGTAGAAATTGCATCGCGAAGCAGGGGTACACCGCGTATTGCGAATGCATTATTGCGTCGTGTACGTGACTTTGCACAGGTAAAAGGATCTGGTAAAATAGATAAGGCAATTGCCGCCTATGCTTTGGAAGCATTGAATATAGATAAGTATGGACTGGACGAAATTGACAATAAGATATTGTTGATAATCATAGATAAATTTAAGGGCGGCCCGGTCGGGATTTCCACTATTGCAACAGCCTTGGGTGAGGATAGCGGAACGATAGAAGAGGTTTATGAACCATTCCTTATCAAAGAAGGTTTTATGAAACGTACCCCTCGTGGTCGTGAAGCAACCGAACTGGCATACTCACATCTGGGACGCAAACGGGAAAGTCAGCAGGGCTTTTTGTTTTAATTATGAATAATAATCTGATAACTCAGACAGATAACAATTGATAGATTTTGAATTTTGAATTATTTATAGCCAGGCGTATCCACTTTAGTAAAGGTGATGGTGAGAAAAAAGCATCGTCTCCTGCTATTAAAATCGCCATAGCCGGAGTAGCCATCGGATTGGCTGCCATGATACTGGCATTGTCGATCGTGATCGGATTCAAGTCTGAGGTACGCAATAAGGTGGTCGGATTTGGTTCCCATATACAAATCACTAATCTGGCAAATAATAATTCATATCAGATGCACCCTGTATGTGTTACGCCCGAATTGTTAGATGCATTGCAGGAATTACCGGGAATAAAGCACGCTCAGACTTTTGCCACTATCCCCGGTATAATTAAGACGGACAGCGCTTTTCAGGGAATTGTACTTAAAGGAGTAGGAGATGATTATGACTGGAATTTTTTCAAGAAAAACCTGATAGAGGGCAATATAATCAATCCTAAAGATACGACTATTGAGAATCAGGTCATCGTGTCCAAATTAATAGCTAATAAGCTCGATCTGAAAATAGGTGATAGTTTCCTTACTTACTTTATACAAGACGAAAAACCAAGATTCCGAAAATTCAATATCACAGGCATCTACAATACCAATCTGGAAGAGTACGACAAACTATTTGTTATTACAGATATAAATATCATTCGCAACCTGAATAAGTGGGAAGCTGACGAGGTTAGCGGAATAGAACTATTGGTAAAGAATTTTGATGATCTGGATAAAATACAACAAAATGTGTTCAGGGAGATGATGGTGTATCGCGACCGGAATGATAACACCTTTCTATCACGCTCTATCAAGGAAATGAATCCGATGATATTCAACTGGCTGGAATTGCTGGATATGAATGTGGTGATCATCATGATCCTTATGTTTGCCATTTCTATTTTCACCATGATTTCGGGATTACTGATTATTATACTCGAACGTACCAATATGATCGGTATGTTGAAAACATTGGGTGCGAGGGATTATAGCGTGCGAAAAGTGTTTTTGTATGTATCTTCTTTCCTTATCATCAAGGGGATGATCTGGGGAAATATTATAGCATTAGCCATTCTCCTTTTACAGGATAAGTTCGGATTTATCAAACTCGATCCTGAAACATATTATGTATCGGAAATGCCCATTGATATCAATATCTTCTATATTCTGCTTATCAATATTGGAACACTTATCCTTTCGGTATTAGCGATGGTAGGCCCATCGTATATCATAGCCAAAATATCCCCGGCTAAATCATTAAGATTCGAATAATCTTTTTTTTATTAATTTATCTATAGTAATAGAGCCGTTAGCTTTTAGCCATTAGCTGATAGCTTTCAGAAAAATGTTCTTTGAATTGAATTATTAATCACAGGAGCACAGCGTATGTAAAATCGACGGAGTCAAATAAGGATAGGAAAAGTGTAACCTTTGTTACCTTTTAGTTAAAAAGCAGGCGATACTTGTAGGGGTCGAACATTTTCGACCCGAAATAACAAAGAGTCTACGAGCGGATGATAATCCGCCCCTACAAGCAAAGCCACGATTTTTGAACTTATGGGTTGTTAACTGTCACCTTTACATACGCTACGCTCCTGTGACCGTTGGTTGTCACCTTTTAGTTAAAATTTGGTGTTGTCATGTTGAGGAACGAAACATCTCGTCTGAATGAAAGGAGATCCTTCCTAGCGTCAGAAACAACGTTCGGCAGAGCGAAGCGGAGCCAATGACAAAGAGAAATAAAAAAGTCTAAGAGCTAACG
>JAITVH010000042.1 GCA_031285905.1 Prevotella sp. | reverse complement strand
GCTATTGTTACAAAAAAACAAATATATAATGAAAATTATGTTAATAAATTTGCTCATTAACACAGTTCATGCTGAGCGATTAGCGAAGCATCTCATCTGAGTGTAAGGAGATCCTTCCTGTCGTCAGAAACAACGTTCGACAGAGTGTAACGTAGTCAATGACAAAGAACGAAAAAATTAGAAGGTGTTACTTTTTAGTTAAAATATGAGTTTCAGCCGATTAGCATGAATATTTAATATAATTTTTTTTATTATATCAGAAAAGAAGATACCTTTGTACGCTAAAGATAGAAAGTAAGGAGAACAAAAACGCAAGCTTAGTAAAATATTGTCGGTATTACACACCTCAATTACCTATATGAAGTATAAATTCTATTTCTTGTTTTTGCTTGTATTAAGCATTCAAGTATCAGCTCAAGTAACAATAGGATCAAACCTTGATACCAATTTAGGGTCTTTGCTCGATTTGAAAGAAACCGATAACGGATCAGGAAAAGCAAACTCCACAAGAGGTTTGCTACTTCCAAGAGTAAATCTTCAGTCTTTAACCAACCTCAAACCCGAGGGAGCTTCATTCTCCGGCGACGATCTGCATGTCGGGCTTATGATTTATAATCTGAAATCAAATCCAAAGGAAGGGCTTTGTCCGGGTGTATATACTTGGAGTGGAGACACATGGGAATACCTTTTCGATAGAGAATGTATATGCGAATACACAATAATAGGGCAAGACAGCAAAGAGTACCATATTTACTGTGAGGATTTTACGGGAGACCAGGCCAGTGCGGGAAATGTCTGTCAGACAAATGCAATAAATGTAGGTAAAACATATCACCTGATGACATATCAGGAATATACACAAATATGGAATAAACCCACATTAAAAACCGGGGTATATAGTTTTACCGACGGCAATTATTTTATGAATTATGGGGGATGGATCACATTGGGAAATATAAATTCCGGAGCGAACACCGTTGTCGGCGTGGGCTTCCCGTTTTCCGGAGGACAATCGATAGGTGGTATGATATCCGGCACACAAACAGTTCGCTGTCTCAGAAATTAACCATAAATCATCATTCAAAACATTATAACTTACCGCTTCATGAATAAGACAAAATATATAGTCAGGTTACTGTCATTAGGCTTGTTTTTCATTATTCCCATAATAATAAAAGCCCAATGTCCGTTCACAGCTACAATCACAACAATGGATGCCGGAGGATGCGGTAACAGCAATGGGAGTGTATATTTTTCTGTTTTGCCGAATACACCTTCTTCTATTGTAGGCATCTATTATTTAGTATATCAATCAGATGGAACAACGCTGGTAACATCTCCTACGAACACCAATCCGGAAGTCTCGCTTGCGGCGGGAAGTTATGTAGCAGAGGTGCAAGTACAGTGTACAAGCGGCACTCAAAGCCCATGGCGACAAAATTTTACTATAAATAATATTTCGGGTAGCACGACATTTACCGGAACTTACAATGCGTCTAACTCCAGGCTTACATCCCTTAATCTTATTCCTTCCGGAGTGCTGGCATATAATTTCTCAGGCACAGGCCCTTATACAGTTGATATAATAGATTACCCGGTTACATATACAGGGTCTCGACATTTTACAGGTATCAGTAATGGTATTTTCAAATTGGAAAACCTGCCCGCAGGGAATTACAGAGTAAGAATGACAAATGGTTGTATGTCTACTATTGAAGGCCCCCGTACGATAATCAATTCAGGAGCAGATATTGGACTCAGGAATAATATGGCCTATATTTCGGACAATTTCTCCGCCCTAAATACGAATCCCGGTTATAACGAGAACCGACCAACTACCGATTACAATTGGGTATACTTTTCTGCATATTCAGGAGTAGATCCGGTCGATTATTGGGGAGCCACTATATCTTCCCAATATTATGAATATGCGCTAATATATGAATCCGAAGGAGAGGTCGTTAACGGCTCCACAGTTTGGTATGATCTGTTGGCGGGAAGCGCCGGAAGCAATAAAATTACTACCCGGTATACAATCGGACAAATGTTTGCAGATGCAAATAAGATTCCTACAATATATGTCCGGTTGAAGGGCACCACCCTTATGGCTAAAAAGAAACCGACAATGTCTATTTATAACGGATCTGTCGGGCTTTACACGGTCAAACCATCCAAAGAGAATTGCGGAAATGCAGATATAACTGTGGTATACTCCGCCAGAACAGCATTGACTTATCCTTTAAACGTGGAAATACGCAATTACGCCGGAAGTTCTGTAATAAAATCATATACTATTACCGATGCCGAAATGCAGTCAGCGGCTTACACTGCTTCAGCGACAGTGACAAATGTGGATATTTCATCGGGATATTCTATATGGTTCAATTGTACTGGAGACCCAGCCACACATAAGATGTATTCCTCACAAGGTTCATTTGGCTCGGAAATTACAGTAAGAGCAACCAGAAGCAGGCTGTTTGATTTTTGCGGAAGTGATATAGTCTATTTCGAACTTGGCCCAAACTCGACTCTGGATACAGATCTGAGAGGTGCCACTATAACATATACAGGGACTATTCCCCTACCCGCCGATATAATACAATCATATACCATTCCTGAGGATTATCCAACCCTTGTGAGCAGATTATATCTTTCTACGAAAATAGGGAATAACCCACATTCAAACAGCGATGGGTTTGATGCTGCTACGGGAACTTATGAATGGACAATTACTACACCATGTGTGGGGGGAACAAGCAGTTTCAAAAAAACGGTATCAGTATCAGCACCTACAACAGTTACTTTCGATGAGAGTAAATTTAATCCGAAAGTGGTAGCTTCCACAAATTGCGGTTATGTAGAAATAGAGGTTGGAGATATTAATGACCTTAAACGGATAATCTATTCCAATGGTAATCCGGTCAATGCAACTTTTGTCCTCACAAAGAAGCAGACAGGATGGAACGGGGGAACAGAGTACCGATACCTCGGCTCTAGTGACAATGTATATTACGATGGCGGTCAGAATGGATACCTAAGTACCTATTATAGTGCAAATTTCCTCGATGGAAAACCTAAAATCAGGGTATACAATCCTGGCACATATTATCTCCTTGTGGCCGGGGCATCTACAACCGGCTGGGGTACTACATTTACCGAATCATTGGATCATTGCTACATTATGAGAGAATTTGTGCTTACCCAAGGTGATTTTGAAGGAAAACTGGATCTAACAAAAACCGCCGGTTATTATTGCGCACAAGACAAAAGTACTGGGGTATTATTTGTACATAGAGAAGGAACTCAGACCGGTAGTATGTATAAATTCAAAGTATGGAATTCAAGTGGCACATATAATAAAACTATTGAATCGGATGAGATACAATGCGCATTTTTAGACATAAATACAAGTCAGCACGGATCTACATTCAATGTTTCGGTAGAAACATCTATCAATTGTAGTGTAACCCCATCAACAGCAGTTGTAACACTTAACGAAGTAAATAACAGTGCTACTATTATAACCCAGAATATAAGCAGCGACTGTTCCGGAACGCTATATCTGGATATTACAGGAACGGCATACACACATACGGCATATCAATGGAGAGACGCCTACGAAAATATACTCAGCAGTACAAATACCCTATCGGGTTATTTTGCTACAGGAACAAAACTGTACCTCGACGTTACATTCTCATCTCAAGGCCCGGGTGGAGTAGTTGCCGCATGTGATACATGGACAAAAGAGTACCTTGTTCAAGGCCAAAGTTTTGAAGAATTCCATTGGCGATACGATGCTGCAGACTCTAATTGGAACAACCCAAGTAACTGGAATGACAAAGACGGCAAGCCGTTGAATGCTATTCCGGGTGCATGTTCCAGTGCATATATTCCGGCTGTGGTAGCACAATATTATCCCGATCTGGCCGCGGCCAGCCCTGTGGCTTCAGTATCAAATATATACTTTGCCTTCGGAGGCCAGCTATATAGCCAACATAAACTGGGATACGAAAAAGCATTTGTATCATATAACTTCGGATATTATAATCAACTGGCAGACCCTGCCCCTTCGGTACTTACGCAACCTGACCGCAGTATAGACCAGGCAACCGCAAGCACTTATCAGAAATCACCTATAGCATTAAATAACCTGCCAACAATGGAGCGCGCACGGGCTTACATGTTAGCAACCCCACTTAAGGGTATGTTATCAGCTGATTTTCAAATGGCAGGTAAACCTTATACTATGCAGCAAATACATGCTGTAAAAAGAGCACCGGATCTCTATGTAAGCGGTAAACAAACCGTAACACCTAAAAACGATTATCTCCTATCAGATAATTATAATGCGATTAGCCTTTGGGTACCTCCTCATGCCAATTTCCTGGGTGCATCGGATCAGAGTATAGCCCAAGCGCTGAATGGCGTGTTCGTATTTCCGTATTTCTATCCACAATATTATTACAGAAATAATGATATAATAGCAAAACATACTGATAAGACATATGATGGAATCGATCAGATGAGTTTTATGCAGATAGAAATGCTTACGCTGGCTCTGTCCGATCCGATTAATATTACACGGACAAAGAAAGAGCACCGGTTTGTATATGAAAATAGTACTACAAATGCCATCCCGGCAGATAATGTATATTCTGTTTCAGTTCTGGCGGATAACGACAGGGAAAATGGAGAAATAATGGTTGGGAATCCATTTATGGCTCCACTGGATTTTGATGCATTCTTAACCGCCAATTCAGGAGTAATAACCTCTACATATAAAATAATAGTAAACGGAGTTGAAAAATCTTATAATCAGGCAAACTCTTCGGGTAATACATTGAATAAGTATATTGCAGCACAACAAGCCTTCATTGTAGTATTGGCTAATCCAAAAGCAGCGGCAACACTAAAATTCCCGATTGCATCTATTGCGACACAGAATAATACGACTATAAGCGTGAAACCTCAATAAAGATTCTGACTCTGTTCTAAGTTTTAGCTTGGATAAATATTGATTTCGCCGACTCACCAGTTATTTACTGATCAGTCGGCGAAAACATTATTTTAATACTTTATCTTATTCTTCAGAAACTTAATATGACCTTATATCATAGGGCCACCTCTGCGTTCGCCTCCACCGCCGGGGCCACCACCCGGGCCTCTGCGCGTACCCGGCATTTCCATATCGGATGCTTGTGTCCCACCCTTGAATGATTGGAAACGGATAGTCAGACTTGCCATAAAATAACTGGTAATTGTATTATATGTGCTGTAAGATATTCTCTGAGCATTTGCCGACCGTGAAATATTGCTCTGCTCTTGCAGGATGTCGTATATTCTGAACTTGAGTGTTGCAGGTAGGCTTGTTATACTTTCGGCTGATTTGAACTTGATGTTAAACTCTTTTGCCAACTCAGCATTCCATATCCATGAATTTTGTTGGTATCCGCCTTCATAACCGGAGTTAGATGAATAATTCAGGCTACTGGTGAGAACGAAACTAAGAGGAAGGAACCATGTAAAGTCACCATAGCCACCATAGTTATAAACGGCCTCATCCTGCCTCTTGTTGTACGAGTTTTTGGTATTTTCATATGTGATATTCCCTCCGACATTAAACTCAAAATTGTCATTTGTAAATTTCAGCCGGGCATTTTCCGAGATACTATACACATTGGCTGTGTTCTTTATCGATTTATCTTTCCCTTTCTCGAAAAGTAAAGTATTATCACGTGTATAGTTGGCGAAAGTACGTGTATTGATAGAGAAGCTCTTATTCTTCAATGGAGTATTGTACATAAACATCGCCCGGCCTGTCATGTTACCGTCTATATTTTCATATGTCGTATTACGGTTATTATCTATACCTGTTCGGGTAATTTCCACAATATCATTCATTATATAGGCAATATCCATAAATGCCATTATAGTAGAAGCTTTTTCGGGCACATATTTTTGATATCTCAGGTTTAACCGATGCTCGAAGCTGGGCTTCAGGTTTGGATTACCCCGGGTGGTATCGGTTGCATTCTGAGATATGATACCATCAAACAACTCTGTGGTTGAGGCCTGATTTGTCCGTCCGTTATATCTAAACCTCAGGTTATGACGACGATCCCACAAATAATTGAATTCCAGTTTTGGCGCAAAATTCAAGAAATTGCGAGCCTTATCCTTCATCTCTACCAGGTTAGGCTGAACAACCGATGTTTGAGACCGGGATGGTTCAATTCCCGCACCAACAGTATAATTATACTTTTGCCTGCGGCTTTGGAAATTCAGGGATACATTCTGGTTGAGGAAAGTATTCTTTGTATTTCGGGTGTAATCTTCTGCCAGTTCGTTATAACCCGTTCCGTCATAATTATATGTAATTCTGTCTGTCTCTGAAAGCGTGTTTCTTACTACATAAGCAAGCTCAAGGAAGTTGTTATATCCTACCGGTTCAAGGTAAGATGCACGAACCTGCCAGTTATAGCTTTTGTCTTCCTGGTTATATTTCTGATTTATTTCCAGAAGCGAGTCCATGTTATAATAAACGTTTTCAGAACGGTCGGTTCCGTCTGTTTTGCCATCCGATAAACCTCCTGATAATTCGAGGGTAATGGAACGCCCACTATCGCTAAGTCGCCTGTTAACCATCAAATTACCATTTAGGCTGAATGTACTCCTCTCAGAAAGAGAATTTCCTATAGAACGAAAATTGCTATTGGGATTCGAGGCACTCGATCTTTCATTATTATTCAACCTCATTGAATTGGTCTTATTATAAGACAGATCGGGTCTGAAGATGACGTTCGTCATGCTATCAGGCTGCCATTCGAAGCGTAAACGGGTGTTAAAGTTTTTATTATTTGTATTTTGAATACTTGAACCCTCTTCCGTCATATCGCTGTCAAGGTATTGTGTGCTGCTTGTAGTCTCTACATTGTTGTCGCGTCCATTATACTGAATATCGCCATCATATTTCAACTTATCTGATGGTTCCATTGCAAGGTTGAGACCTCCCATCGTAGTTTCGGTTACCCCTCGGTTTCCACCCCAGCGGGAGCCGCCTCCCATACCACCGGCATTGGCATTATTGTTATTATTGAAGTTTCCTAAAGCTGAAAACCGATTGTCATTCTTTGCTACATTGACAAATCCGTTAGCCTCATAACGATCTTTATTCCCATATCCTCCCGTCAGGGTAGCCATTACACCCTCTTTCATACCGGGACGGGCAATCAGGTTAATTACTGTTTGCTCTTCTCCATCATCAAAACCGGTAATCCGCGCCATATCCGATTTCTGATCGAGTACCTGTAGTTTTTCTATCATTTTGGCGGGTAAGTTTTCAGATGCTACTTTAGGGTCATTACTGAAGAACTCCTTACCATCTACCAATATTTTAGATATATCCTTACCATTTACGGTTATCTTTCCTTCGGCATCTATCTCTGCACCCGGTATCTTTTTTATCAGGTCGGCGAGTACTGCCGTTTCCTGTATTTTATATGAATCGGCATTGTATTCGGTAGTATCTCCTTTGATAATGATTTCAGGAGCTTTTGCCTCTACGGTAGCTTCTCTGAGCATTATCCCGTCTTCTTTCAGCATGATATCCCCTATTGCTGTACTCTGCCGCGTATTTACAATAAAATACTGCTCCAGATAACCCAGAAAAGATACATGCACAACATAACTGCCCTGTCTTACTGCAACACTAAAACTGCCTTCCCTGTTTGTCACCCCTCCGGCAACATAGGCACTGTCGTTTGCATTTAAAATTCTGATACTAGCAAGTTCGATAGCTTCTTTAGTAGCATCATCTACTACCTTTCCCGTTATATTTACATTTTGGGACTGTGCATACAAGGAGAAGAGAATACACGTGAAGAGTGATAGAAAAACAATCTTTTTCATTTATTTACCTTAATATGTTATAACCTAATTGCTAACTACGACTTGATTAATTAGAAAAGGTTTAATAATATTCGTTATTTTATTAAAAATTTAGGATTAATTTTCATTTTAATCTTTTCAAAAGAAGAAAAGAGAGGCTACAAACCTATCGTAAAAAGCATTATATTTGTGTTTCGAATCATATTGAGATAACTGAGAGAATTGAATGTAACAATATAAGAGGGTATGTCATAAGTATTTTTTACTTTCTCTTTGTCATCCTGACCGCAGGGAAGGATCTCCTTTTATGCAGGAGATGTTTCACTATCGTTCAACATGACAATTGAGAGTATATTTTTGATAGCATGGCTTTACTTTTGACACTCTTTCGTTACACATACAAAAATAGCAACCAGGTCTGTGACCTTAAATTAGTAAATTGGGCGCTTGCCCTCACTTATGGCAAAAAAAACTGTACAAAAAAAGAAAGATCAAAATACAGCATCCCGCTTCTTCGAGTTTATGAAAAGAGAGCGCACCCGTTTTTTACTGGGTGTCTGCCTGGCTTTTATCGGAGCTTATATCCTGTTGGGACAAATATCATTCTTCACTACCGGAGCCGCCGATCAAAGTAAAGTGGTCAACCGGTATTTCCTCGACCTGATTACCCAAAAACAACAGATAAGTAACTGGACAGGCGTTGCCGGAGCTTTTTTAGCAGAAAAGCTGATCAATCAGTGGTTTGGGATCTTCTCAATGCTCATCCCTGTCTATTTTATTCTGATGGGTCTTAAACTAATGCGTGTGATAAAGATATCCGCTATACGCTCTTTCCTGTTAACTGTCTTTGCGATGATATGGGGATCTATTACATCGGCATTCCTCCTATCGCCCCTATTTGGCGACAGCCATATAGTATGGGGAGGCGCACATGGACAGTCCATCGAAAACATATTGGAATCGGCCTTAGGATTGCCGGGAGTATTAATGGTGATATTGCTGCTTCTGATCATATTTATCATTATCACCAAAGAAGCTTCGATGGAATTCTTCCGCAAACTATTCAGAAATCCATTAAAAGTGAATTCTTCCAAAGACCTTATAGACGAAGACTTCTACTATAAAGAGGAGATCAAGGAAGAGGATACAGATACGGCTAAAGAGAAGAAAGGTTTCTTTGGATTCTTCAAAAAGAAAAAAGAAGAAGATAATGATCCTGATGAAAACGGGGAAGAAGAGGAACCGGAATCTATTATACCTCCAAAAGAAAAAGTAAAACCCATCAAGCCTATCGATGATGAATTTGAGATAGTTGTTCCCAAAGATGAAGAATATATCCCTCCTACTCCGCGAACAAAAGAGGATGGTGAAAAACCTTCCGTCCCTGTCAATCCGAATGACGAATTAGAAGATATTCTGCCTGAAGGTGAAGAAATGGAAGAATATGACCCGACAAAGGATCTGTCCAGTTTCCAATTCCCGACTGCTACGCTTCTAAAAATTTATGATTCTACCGGTAAGGGTGTGGATATGGAAGAGCAAAACGCCAATAAAAGTAAGATTATAAACACCTTACAAAACTATGGGATTGAAATAACATCCATAAAGGCAACAGTAGGGCCAACCATTACCCTCTATGAAATAGTACCTAAAGCGGGAGTACGTATATCTAAGATCAGGAATCTGGAAGATGATATTGCGCTTAGCCTTTCGGCACTGGGGATCCGTATAATAGCACCGATGCCGGGCAAAGGTACAATCGGGATAGAAGTACCTAACAAAGATCCGCAAATCGTATCGATGCAATCGGTAATCGCTTCCCGCAAGTTTCAGGAAAGCGCTTACGATCTGCCTGTAGCACTGGGTAAAACTATTACAAACGAGATCTTCATGTTCGACCTGTGCAAGATGCCGCACTTACTGGTAGCAGGTGCGACTGGACAAGGGAAATCTGTAGGTTTGAACGCTATTATCACCTCTCTGCTATACAAGAAGCATCCGGCTGAAATGAAGATGGTACTGGTAGACCCTAAGATGGTAGAGTTTAACATCTATTCGAGGATAGAGAAGCATTATCTTGCTAAATTGCCCGATGCTGAAAAAGCGATCATCACCGATGTATCTAAAGTTACCCAGACGCTGAATTCGTTAACCAAAGAGATGGACGACCGCTATGAGTTGCTGATGAATGCAGGTGTGAGAAATATAAAGGAATACAACGAAAAATTCAGAAAACGCCGTCTGAATCCATTGAAAGGACACCGGTTTCTTCCTTATCTGGTCATCATTATCGATGAGTTTGGCGACCTGATAATGACGGCAGGAAAAGAAATAGAGATGCCTATCGCCCGTATTGCCCAAAAAGCCCGCGCCGTAGGTATGCATATGGTAATAGCAACCCAGCGACCAACTACGAATATCATTACAGGAACGATAAAGGCAAACTTCCCTGCGCGTATGGCCTTCCGTGTAACATCACAAATAGACTCGCGTACCATCCTGGATATGTCTGGGGCTAACCAACTGATCGGACGGGGAGATATGCTCTTCTCACAAGGAAGCGATTTAGTCCGTATCCAGTGTGCGTTTGTTGATACCCCAGAAGTGGAAGGTATAGCTCAATATATTGGAAACCAACAGGGATACGCCAGCGCTTTTGAACTGCCTGAATTTGTTGGTGAAGCGGGTGAAGAAAAGATCGGCAATATTGATCTTAACGACCGTGATCCGTTGTTTGATGAAGCCGCACGCCTGATTGTCGTACATCAGCAAGGTTCTACCTCCCTTATTCAACGTAAATTTTCTATCGGATACAATCGTGCCGGGCGGTTGATGGATCAGCTGGAAGCAGCGGGAATAGTAGGCCCAACACAAGGCAGTAAACCAAGAGATGTAATGATCGCCGATGAATATAGCCTTGAACAGAAACTGAATTCATTCAATTGAGTTTTTTTACTATACAAGCAGTATAAAGTATTTATCGATATATTTCAGTAGGTAGGGGCGAATAAATATTCGCCCATGATTAAGGCAGGCGAATGTTTATTCGCCCCTACACTCTTAGAAATGCATTAATTATTATCGTTTACTTAGAATATGATACCTCAATAATTATCGATATGAAAAACAAGTTATCCATAAAGTCGGTTAATCTTGTTATAGATTGCGACAACGCCGGAGTTTTAGCCGAATTTTACAGTAAGCTTCTGGGCTGGGAATGGACACACCCACGAGCCAATGGTTGGGCCGCCATTACATCGCCCAAAGGACAAGTTATAGCTTTTCAGGAAGTAGAAGGATATATAGCCCCCGTCTGGCCCTGGGAATCGGGTAAACAAGCACAAATGCTTCATCTTGACTTTGTGGTCAATAATCTTCAGGAGGCAGTAGAATATGCGATTGAGTGTGGCGCAAAACCAGCAGATACGCAATTCTTCAAAACATCGAGAACAATGATCGATCCTGCCGGACATCCATTCTGTATCGATACGGAAGAACCTGAATAAGTATAAACATCACACAGTTGGACACAATTAAGGAATATATTGTCAGACTCTTTGATAAATATAAAAGGAGTAAGCTGAGATACCGCATAGGGATTCCCGTTTTACTTCTTTTACTGATATGGTATATTCTTTGTCTGCCTTCCCCGTTGTTCGATGTTCCATACAGTACAGTTGTCTCCGACAGAAACGGGGAATTGCTGGGTGCACGTATCGCCGATGACCAGCAATGGCGTTTTCCCAATACGGACTCCATCCCCGAGAAGTACAAGATATGTGTAACCGAATTTGAGGATAAGCACTTCTATAAGCATTGGGGCATTAATCCTCTTTCTGTAATACGGGCTGTCAAACAAAACGTCAGCAAAGGATCAGTAGTAAGTGGAGCCAGCACAATCACCATGCAGACAATACGCCTGTCGCGTAAAGAAAGCCGCACATTCGGGGAGAAATTCATCGAGGCCATTCTTGCCACCCGTTTAGAGTTTTCGTTCTCAAAAGATGAGATACTAACCCTCTATGCATCCCATGCCCCTATGGGAGGGAACGTAGTAGGCGTTGAAGCGGCCTCATGGCGCTACTTCGGGCATCCATCCAAGACTCTATCGTGGGCAGAAGCGGCAACGCTGGCAATACTGCCTAATTCCCCTTCCCTTATGCATTTCGGGAAGAACAGGAACAAATTATTATCGAAAAGGAATAGCCTCCTCAAAAAACTTTATGATAAAGAAATATTAGATAAAATAGATTACGAGTTAGCTGTATCAGAACCGTTGCCGGCACAACCCTACCCTCTGCCCCAGACAGCACCACATCTTGTAACAAGGCTATATCAGGAAGAAGGAGGCAAGCGCATAACCTCTACCATAGACAAGCACCAGCAGGAACGAACTGAAACCATACTGAACCGGTGGAATGCCGAATTTGCCCAAAACGGAATAAATAATATTGCAGCTATCATCCTGGATGTAGATAAGAATGAGGTACTAGCCTATTGCGGGAATGTACACTTCGACAAGAGTATATCAGGCAATCAAGTAGATATCATACAAGCACCACGCAGCACAGGCAGTATTTTGAAGCCATTTCTTTATTGTGCCATGCTACAGGAAGGTCAATTGTTGCCTGACCAGTTACTACCGGATATTCCGGTTAACGTGAATGGCTTCGCCCCAAAAAACTTCAGCCTCCAGTATGATGGAGCCGTACATGCATCCGAAGCTCTGGCCCGTTCACTGAATGTACCATTTGTAGTATCCCTGCGTAAATACGGACTACCAAAATTCTATAATATCCTTAAGCGGTCAGGGATGACCACTCTCAATCGTTCCGCAGATAACTATGGGCTGTCTATTATTCTGGGAGGAGCTGAAGGCACATTGTGGGATATAAGCTATATGTATCTGCAAATGGCGCAGCAACTCAACAATTTCAATGAAAAAGGGGAATATTACAATCCTGCCCTGCCTGCATATATATCAAAAGATCAAGACCATGAAAAGAAAGAAGACATACCTACTCCCCTATTCTCGGCCGGAGCCATCTGGCAAACATTTGATGCCCTTACGAATGTCAACCGTCCTGAGGAAATAGACTGGCGGTCTATCCCGTCTATACAGAAAATAGCATGGAAAACGGGAACAAGCTTCGGATTCCGTGACGGCTGGGCTGTAGGAGTCAGCAAGAAATACGTTGTAGGCGTATGGGTAGGGAATGCCGACGGAGAAGGCCGTCCCGGGCTTACAGGTGCACGTACGGCAGGAATGGTAATGTTCGATATATTCAACTCATTGCCAAAAGCGAGTTGGTTCAGTCGTCCTGACAAAAATCTGGTTCGGGCAGAGATATGCCGCCAAAGCGGTTGCCTGAAAAGTATTAATTGTCCCGATGCATCCATCGATACCGCATGGATCAGCAAAAAAGGACTTGATGGCGTTGTGTGCCCGTATCATAAGAAAGTTCATCTATCAGAAGACAAAAGATATCAGGTATATGAAGAATGTGCCGAAAACAGAGGTATAATACACACTTCATGGTTTATTCTTCCGCCATCATGGGAATGGTATTATAAGAATCAGCATTCGGACTATCTCTCACTTCCACCCTATTCGCCCGAATGCAGGAAAGAGGAAGATATTAAGCTAATGGAATTTATATATCCTTTCCCCAATACAATCATTAGCTTACCTAAGCAGCTTGACGGCTCACAGGGAAATGTAATATTCGAACTGGCACACAGGTCACCACACCATCGTGTTTTCTGGCACTTGGACAACCAATATATAGGAGAGACTAAAGACTTCCATAAAAAAGAATGTTCACCCTCAAAAGGCGAGCATACCCTGACTGTTGTAGACGAAACCGGAGCAAGTTTGACTATAAAATTCTCTATAAAATAAATTTTTATCAAAAAAAATAATATCCTTAACAACCTAACTATAAGATCATTATAAAATAATTTCTTTTTTTCTGTATTTTTTTTACCTTCATGATGCAACGTTATCAACAATTGAACATCTTTTATATAGAGCAATAGAAATTATTGGCTAACGAAAGACTTTCCAATCTCAACACAAACACGCAGTGGCTATGATGGCTTGATAGTGTATTCACTATTTTTGGATATGCAAGGAAAATGATCTCACACTTCCTTTACAAGCGAAACAAAAGGGACTATCCTATTCGGATAGTCCCTTTTGTTATTTTATTAAGATCTAAGCTGTTTTTAATCCGGCTGATCATTCATTTTGTCCACAAAAAATGATATTTCGTCCACTTCTTGCTCATAAAAACATTTATCATTCTTATTTTTGCCTGAATTTTGAAACAAGCCAATGAGACAGACTCTGATACTGATGATATGTGTACTACTCCCTGTGGGGTGCTACTCGCAGGTAGATAGTAGCTATATCGGAAGCTATGAGCAAAAACTTAGTATCAGTCCTTATTTGGCAAGGGATATGTTGATGCTCAATGTTGAATCCGGAGGCATAGAAAAGTCTTATATTCCGAACAATCCTCCCAATATAGGTCTGGGCATCACCATCAAAAATACGATTATCGGTTTCAGTTATGGGTATGGCGCCGACTTTATGAGAGATAAGAAATACGGGAAAACAAAGTCGCTTGATTTCCAGATTCACAATTACGGACAAAAAATTGCCCTCGACCTGTTTATTCAGCAATATAAGGGCTTCTACGATGATGAGCATGGCGGTTTAGATCTCTACCCCGACCTGGATATACATCAGTACGGGCTTAGCGGGCAATATGTGCTAAACAATAAGCGATTCTCATACAAAGCGGCTTTCGACCAGAACGAGAAACAACTGAAATCAGCAGGCAGCATACTTGCAGGTGCAGGAGTTTATCTTACAAAGATAACATCCGACTCCTCTTTCGTTTATAACGGGAAGAATACATTCGATAATTTTCAGTTCGGTATTAGTGCGGGTTATGCCTATACTTGGGTACTGGGCCGGCACTGGACAATCAATGCATCGGGTACGGTCGGTATTAACTTCGGGAGCGAGAAGGTCAGCAGTTTTGGCAAACAAAAGCCGGAAGTGTATCCAACTGTTTTCCCACGTCTGTCAGCAGGATATGACAGAGACTCATGGGCTTTGGGATTCAGCTATGTGGGTAATGTGACATTTCCTTCGCTTTCTGACGATTCCTCTATAACTATCTTATCGGGAGCGGTTCAGTTCTCATATACTAAGCGATTCGATAATATCCCTTTCCTGAAGAAGAAGCGATAGAAAACAGTATAGAATCACTATTCATCAATACATTGATTATTATGAGTAATAAAGCGATTGATCAAAAAGCTTTTGCAGAAAAGGCAAAAAATATTCTGATGCAAAACCCATCTGTAAATGGACTACTGGCCGGAGGCTCGTGGATAACCGATACAATGGACGAATATTCGGATGTCGATCTGGTTGTGGTTATTAATGCGAATCGAATATTGGGGCTAAGAGGTTTTTTAAAGCTACTTTTTCATCTTTTTATTTTGAATTTATCTATAGTTGATATAAGTTGAATTGGAGCGAAGCGTAAATCGGCGGAGCCAAAATGGAAAAGAGGTCTTTGAATTGAATTATTAATTACAGGAGCAAAGCGTATGTAAAATCGACGGAGTCAAAAAATTGAATAAGAGTGTTACCTATGTTACCTTTTAGTTAAAATGAGAAGAGGGAATACTAGTATTTAGAACCCCAGATGGGGCTATTTTGGGGAATAGATAAAAAACAATAAAAAAAGAAGTGAAAGTTGTCACCTTTGTTACTTTTTAGTTAAAATTGCTATTAATAACAACGAATCATTAAATCATAAAAGAATATCATGCAAACAAAATCAGGACTAACTCCCGATAAGTATTCGGGTACAGTGGACAGTAAAGAAGTGAAAATGTACGTATTAACCAATGGTAAAGGCACAGAAGCCACAGTGATCAATTTGGGGGGAAAGATTGTATCTCTTTCTGTACCGGATAAGGCAGGAAAACTAACCGATGTGGTGCTGGGACATAACAACCTGGAAGAATACCTCAACTCGGAAGAGCCATATTTCGGCGCAGTTTGCGGGCGTACAGGAAACCGTATTGCAAAAGGCAAATTCACACTGGATGGAATATCTTACCAACTGGCTATCAACAACGGGCCTAACAACCTGCATGGCGGCCTCAAAGGCTTTAACGCTGTGGTATGGGATGCGAAACAGATTGATAACCAGACTCTGGAACTGACTTACTTGTCGAAAGACGGCGAAGAAGGATTCCCCGGTAACCTGACAGTGAAGATGACTTATAAACTAACAGACAATAACGAGTTTGAAATAGACTATCAGGCGACTACCGACAAGCCTACCATACTGAACCTGACAAACCATTCATACTTTAACCTGTCAGGTGAAGGTGACCTTAGTGTGAATGATCATATACTGGTAATGCATGCTTCTAACTACCTGCCTACCGACGATACAGCCATACCATATGGGAAACCTGATCCGGTAACCGGTACTCCGTTCGACTTCAAGGCTCCGCATGCTATCGGCGAGAGAATAGAGGACGACTTTGAG
Organism: Prevotella sp.; assembly: GCA_031285905.1. Lineage (GTDB taxonomy): Bacteria > Bacteroidota > Bacteroidia > Bacteroidales > Dysgonomonadaceae > Dysgonomonas. Next base: position 17,772 of record JAITVH010000042.1, on the reverse strand, counting down.
CAACTGCATTTCGGCAAGGGATACGACCATACATTTGTACTGGACAAAGAAGATGGTGAACTGGCTCTTGCTGTTGAATGTTACTCACCAAAAACAGGTATCGAAATGAAGATTTCGACTACCGAACCGGGTGTACAGGTTTATACAGGAAACTGGATGAGCGGTAACTTTGAGGGAAAACACGGACACCGTTACCCTGCGCGAGCAGCAGTCTGCTTCGAGACACAACACTTCCCTGACAGTATTAACAAGCCTGAATATCCAAGCGTAGTATTAAGGCCGGGACAGACATTCAAGAGCAAGACTGTGCATGCTTTCTCTGTGAAATAAAGTAAAAATAAGATATTATGTATAAAGCCATCCCGAAGCATTCTTTGGGTGGCTTTATTTCTCTTACTACAAACACACTTAGTTATGAGAATCCGGATATCCCTATTATTGGCTGTATTATTCTTCTTTTCATCTATCTATTCGCAAGAACTGGATAATGAGATGAATGAACTGATGAATACGAATGACTATCTTAAATTAAAGAGGAGGTATGAAACGGCAAAGGACAGTATGCAGATCGTTCCTCTGAAACTGATGATAGAGCTCTTCCAGAACGCTGCTTTCAATAAGTTGGACAAATCGAATGCGAATGCACGGGAGTTGCTGGAAAATCATCAGGAGAGTTTGGGGCTGCATGGGATTGCCGCTGTAGTATTCGCTTTGAGTGATAATCATAAAAGGCAGGGGAACTTTCAGACATCGAGCGAAGTAGTTAAGCCATTTCTCGATTACGTTTTGACTCTTGAAGGTGGCCCGGATCTTGATATGATTGTAAAAAACCTGAAAAACCGTTTACCAATGGGCGTATTCGGAAATGGCTTTAAACCGGTAATTGTTCGCCCCGACCGTGATTGCGAGATATCTTATCACGATGGTGATGGCAAGCTTGAAAACCTTATGTATGTGGATGCAAACCTGAATGGAAATGATGTCAGCTTTGTTTTCGATACAGGGGCGGACGGATTCGATACAAATACTGTAAGTGAAGGGTTTGCAAGAAGGAACGGCATCAGGATTCTGGGCGACTCTGTCGTTATTACGGGTACTGCCGATGGCTCTGTGAGACTGGGCATAGCAGATAGTATGCAAATAGGCGATATCACTTATAAAAATGTTGGGTTTACGGTAGCTCCGGGAGATAACCTTCTGCCTGTGGATACACTCTTTCTGGAAGCGATATTAGGTTCCGTATTTATGAAAGCGATGGGCGAATTTCAGATATATCCCAAAGAGAAGAAGATTGTATTTCCTAAAGATGAAAGTCCTATGCCTGCCGGAGGTTCCAATATGTTCTTCCAGACCGGGCAACCTTATGTCGAGGCCTTTTCTAAAGATGAACGTCTGTTACTCCATTTCGATACGGGAGGGGGAGTTGCTTTATCAAGCAAATACTATCTAGAGCATAAGGATGAGGTGGAAGCTACCGGACGGCTCTACACTGAAGGAGGTGTGGGCGGCTTTGGCGCCATGATTAGGATGGATCAGTATATTCTACCTGTTTTCCCGTTAAGGATAGGAGACAAGGAGAAGGAGTTTAAGGAAGTACGGATAATGACCGACATTGATAATCTTAATCTTGGAGATGGGGGCATTGGAGCTGATTTTGTCCGCCGATTTGATAAGGTTACCGTTAATTACAATAAGATGTTTGTTAAGTTTGAGTGATTACTTCCTCAGTTTCACATAATCTACGGCATGGCCTTCAGCTTTGTGCAGGATAAGGCTAGCCCGTTCGCGAGTGGGTTGCACATTCTGCCACAGGTTCTTGCGGTTGATTTCCCGCCAGATGGCTTTGGAAGTTTTTACAGCCTCTTCTTCCGAAAGCTGGGCAAAATTGCGGAAGTATGACTTGGGATCGGTGAACGCCCCTTTGCGGAACTTCATAAACCGCGAGATATACCATTCTTCCAGCATTTCCTCGTCAGCATCCACATAGATGGAGAAATCCACATAATCGGAAACGAAGATACGGGGCTTTTCGTCCGGATAATCCATGCCGCTTTGTAAGACATTCAACCCTTCGAGGATAAGGATATCGGGTTGATCGATGGTTACGTATTCTCCGGGGATGACGTCGTACACGAGATGCGAGTATTTAGGCACTTTGATGTCTTTCTCTCCCGACTTGAGGTCGGTAACGAATTTCAGCAGTTTCTTGATATCATATGATTGCGGGAAGCCTTTTTTAAGCATGATACCTTTTTCCTCTAAAACGGCGTTAGGGTAAAGGAACCCGTCTGTAGTGACCAACGCCACACGAGTATTCTCTTTCCATCGGCTGAGTAGTGCCTGAAGTACGCGGGCTGTTGTGCTTTTACCAACTGATACACTCCCTGCAATACCGACAATAAAAGGTATCTTCTGCGAATTCTGATTGAGAAACTTCATCAACACCGACTGCCGGCTGGTACGTGCATTCACATAGTAGCTGAGCAGGCGCGAAAGCGGCAGGTAGATATCCTCTACCTCATCAATGGATAATTCGTTATCTATTCCCTGCAATTCGAGTAGCTCTTCGTAAGTCAGGGTCATAGGCTCTGAGTCGCGCAGGGCTGCCCATTGCTCACGGGTAAACTGCATATAGGGGCTTCGGGGGAATGTCTCCATTGTCTATTGTGAATTATCAATAATAATTATTCCAACATTTTATAATAGTGGTAGTGTAGAGGCTTAAACTTCTTTTTTGGTTTGTCTATTATATTATCCATCATCGAGGCTAATTTTGGTTAGCTATAAATAAAGCAAATTTAAGACAAAAATGTCAACCTGAAAAACCTTCGGGTCTATTAAATTTGCAATTAACCACTACGGTTATATACAATCCGGTTCTATGCTTTTAGGTAGTCGCCTTTTATTATTCCGAATTTTTAATTTGCTTTAAACGCAATCAACTATTATAGGATTGCGAGAAGGTCGTTTTACCGATATCTTTATATCATACTCTCCAAATTTTAATATATACGAATCCCGATACGGTATTTCAAACATAAAGTTCCCTTCTTTATCGGTCGTGCCCTTTGCATCGAGGCCGTCGATTGAGACAGCTATTCCTGACATGGGCAAGCCATCTTTGTCTTTTATTGTACCATTAAATATACTTTTTGTATCAGCAGTACTTTCATAGTTATAGCTTATACTACCATCGAATTCTTTCCCGTTTTCGGCTTTTATCGATCCACTTCTGTTACCTCTGAAAGTATACTTCCCTTTATCATCCAGTTTCTTGGCTTTGTTCGCTTCTTTCATCGATTGAGCCAGACTGCCAAAGTGTGTAGAAAGATGAGATTCTCCTCCAAGTCCTTTGCTGACGATCTCAATGCTGGATATCCTTTTGTTACGTGAAAATTCATCGATACAAAAAGTGATTGTGATATCTATATTCTCCCTGACTGTTTCTATTTTCATAACTCTTTTCTCCCGATTGTAATTAGTGGTAAATGAGAGGGTCGCATCACTAGGAACATCAATCTCAAACGTCCCGTCCTTTCCCGATTTTACTCCGCTTTCTTCTGCATTAAGTAATATTGATATTCCTTTTATTGGGTTCCCATCCGAATCCTTTATCGAGCCCCTGACATGAATAATGGAATTTCTGACCGATTCACTTACTGTCCGGTTGTTATTTTCATTGCCTGTTTTATAAGCCGGAATTTTAGAATAAGCGAAAATCACAGTTGATATAGCTATAACTGACAATATCAGGTATTTCAAATTTGGGTATTGTTTTGATCTTCTTTTGGGCGTCATCATAGTATGTTTATAGTGATTAAAAGCAACATAACAAATATAAGAAAAGACTCCTAAAAAATAAGCGAAATTAAGAATAATTAGTAAGCAGATGAAAATCAGCATCATTAGTCTCATTTTACTTGCTTTTACCTTTTAGCAAAAGCTTAACTACTTATTTTCATATTTCATTCTACCTTCATCATATATTTTCACATATTAGAATGAATAATTTTCCAATTTCCATTCACTTTTGAATAAACAATCGTCCATGCGAATTCCCCTGTTAGAATACGACCATCTTCAAGATAGACAGACCAATCTCCCGATGCGGTAAGTAAAGCGGCGTTCTCACCTAAAATAGTAATCTCCTTATTGGCGACATTCATTTTTTGAGATTCACAACCTTTCGCCCTTTCTGTAAAATCCGCTATTACTTCATTGAAGGACTGAAAGAATCTTCCATTGATTATGAAACCTGCTTTTAAGCTATCATCCACACAATCTGTCAACAATTTCAGATCGAGACTTTCTGCAGCTTTGATACTCCTTTCGAAAACCGTTGTAATCTCAGGAACGATCTTTTCCTTTTGTTCTGTGGTCAATTCCTGTGAATATGCATTAAAACTAACACAAAAAAATGTAATCAGTATAGAGAATAAGATAGATAAGGTTTTCATACTATTCGTTTTATTTATTATTTGTTTTATTAAATTTTCTTCGGTACTCAAACTTATAATGTTTCACTTACAATTGATAAAGGACTTATGTAGCTTTGCAGTGATAAGAGTTATTTGAAAGCACAAAAATCAAGTATATCTAAGCGGCCTCTATCTGCTTATCTTTTACCCTTTTCAAACGAAGGTCTTTTATTAATTTTGTAATCAAACAATTACCTCCCAACTATCACAAATATAAGAAAAATACGAATCTGAGAAGCCCTAAAGGTGATTAAATTTGTACAATGGATATAACGGCTCGTAGTTTGGTCTGCTATGGTTTGTGATACCCTTATAGAATTTTCTGCCTTCATGCAAACAACATATAAATAGAATTACGTAGGTATAAAGTTTTGAAAGTAAAGAGGCGATTCGCTGAGGATCGCCTCTTTATCTATACAATTTGTCTATATCAGTATATATTGTAGTTAAACTTTATCTTTCCAACAGGGATCACTATTTTACATAGTGCCATCATCCTACTTTTTTTTGTAATTGGCTGTATAAGTCCTTTTACCTTTATTATCAACATACATTGTAGTGGCCCGCAATTCCTCTCCATGAGGGGAAAAAATCTGATACTCTATCTTACCTATTTTTCTATCGTTATCATTACCTTTCTCATAGGTTACTACAATATTAATATTAATCTCTGTGGTTTTTTCATCCATTTTTTTGGTTGAAGTCATCAAGACATCGGGAGACTCATGAAAAGCAAATTCCAGCGTTGATTTCGGTGGTGCATTAAATGTAAATTTACCATCTTTCCCCGATTTTATTTTTATATCATTCTTATTAACGGAAATAGACATACCTTCGACCGGATTCCCTTCCGAATCTTTTATGATACCCTTGAAGGGAAGGTAGAATCATTGGGTAATTTAGACTCGAGGAAAACATTGTTTTCATTTTCGGTAAATGAATTTAAATCATTAACTTTGATAGTAGAAATTTCTGCCAACTGGTCTGAAATTTCAGAACGGGCAAAAGCTGCGATTGATACCGCGATTACCGGAAGTACATATAAGTATTTCAACCGTGCCCACTGATTCGATTTTCTTTTAGACATCATAGTTATTCGCTTTTTAAGTTTACTGTGATTAAAGCTGTTGGCCATTGAGTAGAGCCTTTTGCCGACAGCTTTTTTTATTAATAATAATTGGTATTGCTTTGCATTGACACCTTCCCTGATAACTTCTTCATCAGCCTCATATTCATGGATGTTCTGTAATTCCTGTTTCAACAACCATATCGCTGGATTGAACCACTGGGTGATGGAACAAATATTTGCTATCAGTATATCTAAGGAATGGTATTTCTTTATATGCGCCTTTTCATGGATGAGTATTTCCCTACCATTCTCCTCCATGTCTTTCTCTGAAATAGCGATGAAATTCATCCAACTAAAAGGAGCGATGTTCATGTCGTGGACTATCAGTATTGTTCCGTCTTCTGTTTTCTTACGGGGATAAGAATTCAGCCAATAGAGCATCCGCCCCAGAGAAAAGAGATTATAGCAAATGAAGAATATAACACCGGATAAATATATTATGAGTATTAAATGCAGCCAGTTAAATGTGGAGGTCACTTCTTGCCCGATGGCTTTATCTTCTATTATAATAACTTCGGAAGATTGAATAATCAATTGTTCTACAGAGGTCACTGCATTCTGTACCTGTGTAGGTTCTTCAGTAGTGATGGTTATCAATGGAACAATGGATGAGAACAGTATTATAGATATTAATGCAATACGGTTGAAACGATGGAATGTCTCCTTCGTCAACATAAGCCGGTAAAATAAATAGAAAGCTACCAGACATACCGAGGATTTCAATATATATACGAATACTTCTCCCATGTGAATAGCTATTCTTTATTAGACTTTTCAACTTCTTCTATTAGCTTTTTCAGCTCTTCGAGGGTGATATTCTCTTCTTCAACGAGAGAAGATACCGCTCCCAGATATGAGTTCTTAAAGTATTTGCTTATCACTCCCTTTAGTGTCCTTTTGCTGAACTCTTCTTCGGTTACAACAGGATAATACTGGTAGGTATTGCCATATGCCTTGTGTGAAAGGAACCCTTTTTCTTCCAATCCCCTTACCGTTGTGGATAAGGTATTGAAATGGGGTTTTGGATCATCGTAGAACGATAGAATCTCTTTTACAAACAGGGGGCCTTTTTCCCAAAAGAAATTCATTAATTCCTCTTCTTTGGCAGTAAGTTTATTCATAATATTTTCTTCTTTTCACAAAGAACTATTTTTTTTAGTTTATAAACTAATTTATTTAGTTAAATAATTTGAAAGGGCTATTTTATCATAAAAATCTTCATGGGTAAAAGATCAATATCCATGCTTAAACGTTTGCTAAGCATGGATACTAATATATTTCTCTAAAATGATTTTGTTATGTCTATTGAGGAGACTTTACTCTAATTCCAGTCCATATGCCCTGCCTTTATCTATAGCAGGCACACCGCTTTTCATCCATACAGGCATCGGATCGCCTTTGAGGTAATGGTCGAAAAACTGTTGCAGGCGAATACTCAGATCCTTTCTGTTCCTACGCTCTTTCAGATTATGAGCTTCATTGTTGTATTGAAGCATCCATACAGGCCTACTCAGACGGCGCAATGCCATAAAGTATTCGATGCCCTGATACCACGGTACAGCCCCGTCTTTGTCGTTATGCATTATCAGGAGTGGCGTCTCTACCTTGTCAGCGAAAAATATAGGTGAATTTTCGATATATATGTCCGAAGCTTCCCACATAGTCGCACCCAAGCGCGACTGCCCCTGCTCGTACTGGTACTGACGACTCATTCCGCTTTCCCAACGGATTCCCCCATATGCACTGAACATATTAGAAACAAGCGCACCTGCTCCGGCAGCCTTGAACATATTGGTACGGGTGACAAGGTAAGCCACCTGATAGCCGCCCCAGCTCTGTCCTTGTATCGCCATATTGTCAGCGTCTATCCATGGATTTTCCATTAGTATCTCTACACCCGATACCACCGAATTGTAAGCGCTTTCGCCCGGATGGCCTATTGTATATTGTATATCAGGGGTGAATACGATATATCCCCTGCTGCAATAGAAAGGGATATTGATGATGGACGCGCTCGGCGTAGGAGCGATATACTGATAAAGCTCATCGGAATGTTTCTCATAGAAGTAAACCATCAGCGGATACTTTTTATTAGGATCGAAATTCTCCGGTTTATAGACTATTCCTTTCGATGGTTTGCCGTCGAATGTAGTCCATGATACCAGCTCGGCTGTTCCCCAATTATAATCTCTCATTTGAGGATTTATATCAGATAATTTTGTTTCTGATCTCCATAAATTAGTGGTCGCATACAAATCGGGTGAGGTGTTGAAATTGCTTTTGGTAAAACAATACACATCCTTATCTTTTGCCTTTACAGGATAAGAAAACCGATATTTATCAAGTACCAGGGACTTCATCCCATCTTTATTATCCAACATGTAATATCCCCCTTCTTTCGTTGTATTATCAAATGTGGATAAGAAGATATTCTCTCCGGTTTTGATAAAGCTGCTTTCGGGATCGAGGCGAATATACCGGAAAGCCAACCCTTTCTCTCTGCCAATCTTTGTTACGTTTACAGGCTGGTTAATCCCAGCCGGATCGAGTTTCCAAATATCATATTTATCATATATGAGCAAAGCCTCATCGCTTTCTGTCCAGGCACCCAAGCCATAAGGATTAGGAGGAGAAGGCATATCATATTCCTCGTTCCAAAGATTTACATCCAATCCCTCCGTAAGACATATTTCCTTACCGGATTTTGCCGAATAAGCATAATACTGGCGGTCACTGATATCATACCATGCCAGATAATTACCTTGTGGTGAAATATATGTCCGTCCCTCCAATTTTGTTTTAAGCGGTTTTTTAGTATTTGCTTCCAGATCGATCAGCCATACATCGGATGTAGACCGGGCTGTATAATCCCATTGGGCTTCGAGTTGATATTTCAGATTAGAGAAGCCATATGCGTATCGTCCATTGTTTTCATCCGAAATGGTTACATCAGGCATATCTTCCGTTGCCAACTGATATAATTGTGAGGGGTTAGACAAATCGATATAAGACAGGTATGTCTGTTTTATCTTTTTATCTTTCTGAACTAATTGTACAGGTTGTATCAACGGTTCTTCCCAATGCCAGACATCCAACTGAGCTTTTTCAAAGTCGGGTATTGTCGTGTCTTTTGGTAGTTGGATAGGAGCAATACCCAGTAATAGCCGTTTCTCGTTCTTACTGAATACCGGAGCATAATATTCGCTTACATTCCATTTGCCGGGCATACCTGATATGTACTTGCTAGCGATTATCCTTGCCGAGTCATTGGCCGGATCGAAATAATATAATGCGTACTCTTTTATCTCTTTTTTCAGACTGTCGCCCGTAGCAAGGAATGTGAGACGATTACCCGATTCGGAAAGCGATATACTTTTATAGACTGTCTTTCCTTCTGAAACAGTTCTTTTCGTGTATTTATCAAGGTCGATATATAATATACCGGACTTGTTCAGGCTATCTTTAGCCTCCGGCTTCAGAATGGCCGCAAAGCTCTTGCCATTGCGGCTAAATGTATATTCGGTCACATTTTTGACTGTGTCTTCGGCCGATGTCTGCATATTGCGAAGAACCAGTGAATACGGTTTCAGTTCTTTCTTATCCTTTATCTTCACTGAGTCGTCAATCGTATAGGCAATGTAGTTCGAAAAATCTTTCCCTGTCTTAAAGTCCTTTACATTTGGGGTTTTAGTTACTTTAAATTTATCGAGTGATATAATAGCCAGCGAGTCTTTAGGCATTTTCTCATCGGCTGTCTTTTTAATCTTTGCTTGGCGGGTTACCGCAAAAGGGGCTTTTATCAGTACCGCGATATGCTTTTGGTCGGGCAGGATAGAATAAGTATATCCGCGTGGAAGCCGTAGTTCTTTATTCGACTGGATATTACGCACCAGTAAATAGTCATCGCCTTCCTGCTCTTTTACTATAGCAGCAGTAAACTTGCCGTCATCTGTTATCTTTATATCAGAAAGACTTTTCCATGAATCATAGACACTATGATCCAAAACTTTCTTTTGTGCCATACCCGGTATTGTCAACAAAACAACAATACCAAGAATAACATACCTGAAATATGTTTTTCCAGTCATAATAAGGTTTTTATATAAGTTTATGGGGTATTCAAAAACAGACGTAGGGGCGAATTATCATTCGCCCGTAATTATTCATCGGGCGAATAATAATTCGCCCCTACATTTAAAATACCACATATATATTAAAATAAAATTAAGCTTCTCCACCAAATTCCATTAAGTAAGCTTTAATAAAATCATCAATATCGCCGTCCATTACAGCGTTTACGTTCGATGTCTGGTAGTTTGTCCGGTGATCTTTTACCCTGCGGTCGTCAAATACATAACTACGTATCTGAGAACCCCACTCGATCTTCTTCTTTCCGGCTTCTATCTTCGACTGTTCGCGGCTACGCCTTTCCAATTCCATCTCGTAGAGTTGCGATTTCAGCAAGCGTATAGCATTGTCTTTATTTCCAAATTGTGAACGGCTTTCGGTATTTTCGATGACTATTTCTTTTTCCTCTCCGGTATCAAGGTCTTTGTATTTATAGTGGAGGCGTACTCCGGTTTCCACCTTATTTACGTTCTGCCCCCCTGCCCCACTCGAACGGAAAGTATCCCATGTGATATCGGATGCATTAACGTCAATCTCGATCGTATCATCTACCAAAGGAACGACATACACCGAGGCGAAAGAAGTCATCCGCTTGCCTTGCGCATTGAATGGAGATACCCGCACCAGACGATGCACCCCATTTTCTGATTTCAGGTATCCGTAAGCATATTCCCCTTCGACCTGCAATGTAGCAGTTTTAATTCCTGCCTCATCACCATCCTGCCAGTTGGTTACTGTTGTTTTATATCCTTTGGTATCGCACCATCGCTGATACATGCGGACAAGCATCGATGCCCAGTCCTGGCCTTCTGTTCCCCCTGCACCACTGTTTATCTTTAATACTGCGCCCAGCTTATCTTCTTCGCGGCGAAGCATATTCTTCAATTCGAGGTTTTCGACCATAGCGAGCGCATTGGCATATGCCTGATCTACTTCTTCCTCAGATGTTATCCCTTCCTTCTGGAAATCAAAAGCCAATTGTAGTTCGTCTGTTGCTCCTTTTACTTCGTCATATCCGCTTATCCAGTTTTTTAGTTCGCGTATGACTTTCATTTGAGCTTCGGCTGTCTTGTTGTCATCCCAAAAACCCGGAGCCTGTGTCCTTAGCTCCTCTTCTTCCAGTTGTACTCTTTTGGCATCGACGTCAAAGATGCCTCCCCAGCGCTTGCTCGCGCTCCAACACTTCTTTGAGTTGGTCTATTGTAATCATATAATTTTATATTATTTGTTCATTAATAATTTTGAGTGCGCAAAGGTACGAAAAAAGGAAGAAAGGGAAATAAAGAATGAAAAACTAAAAATTATAAATGATGAAACTTATAATGGTAGTTCCCCTTTCAATTGGCTGATAGTCTTATGCAATACAGGGTGTATGTATCCGGCTGCAATTTCTGCCAGAGGCAATAAGACAAAAGTCCTTTCCTGTATATGTGGGTGAGGGAGTGTCAATTCAGGATAATGCACTATTAAATCATCATACAGGAGAATATCTATATCAATTATCCTATCTGAATATACATTGTCATGAGATTTAGCGAGCCGTCCCATATCTCTTTCTATGGACTGGGTAACATCAAGTAATTCCAATGGCGACAAGCTGGTTTCTACTTCACATGCCGCATTCAGAAATTGATTGTCGGATCTGAATCCAACAGGTTCCGTAACATAAAAAGCGGAAGTGGCAACTACCTGCCCTATCCGCTCTTCTATCTTTTCTATGGCATGTAATAAATTCTCTCCTCTGTCTCCTAAATTGGAACCAAGACCGATGTATACTACATGCTTCTTTTCTTTACATTCCAACATTATATTATAAGCATGGCATCACCATAAGTCCCGAAGCGATACTTCTCTTTAACAGCCATATCGTAAATATCCATTATGCGGTCATATCCACCAAATGCCGCTGTCATCATCAGCAATGTAGATTGCGGCAAGTGGAAATTAGTTACCATAGAGTCTGCTATACCAAAATCATAAGGAGGGAAAATAAACTTATTAGTCCATCCTCCATTTGTTTTCAAATGCCCGTCAGTGCTAACGATAGTCTCAATAGCTCGCATTACGGATGTGCCAACCGCGCATACCCGGTGCTTATCGTCTTTCGCTTTGTTTACTATATCTGTTGCTTTCAGTGTAACTTCCAGTTGCTCTGAATCCATTTTATGCTTAGTCAGGTCTTCCACATCTATTTCGCGGTAATTACCCAGTCCCGAATGTAATGTGATATATGCAAAGTTGATCCCTTTGATTTCAAGTCTTTTCATCAATTCGCGGCTAAAGTGCAAACCGGCGGCAGGAGCTACTACAGCACCTTCATTTTTTGCGAAGATTGTCTGATAACGCTCTTTATCGATATTTTCTTCACCTCGGTTGAGGTATTTAGGTATCGGAGTTTCCCCAAGAGCGTATAATGCTTTTCTGAATTCGGCAGAAGGCCCGTCATATAAGAAACGCAATGTACGTCCGCGGGATGTGGTATTGTCGATTACTTCGGCAACCATCGAATCATCATCTCCGAAATATAGTTTGTTCCCTATACGTATCTTACGCGCAGGATCAACCAGCACATCCCATAGATGAAATTCTTCATTCAGTTCACGAAGCAGGAATACTTCGATAGTCGCACCAGTCTTTTCCTTATTACCATACAGGCGTGCTGGGAAGACTTTGGTATCATTGAAAACAAATACATCTTTATCGTCAAAGTAATTGATGATATCCTTAAATATCTTATGTTCGACTTCTCCGGTCTTACGATCCACAACTAGCAATCGTGACTCGTCCCTGTTCTTAGCAGGATGAGTAGCAATAAGCGACTCCGGAAGATCAAATTTAAATTGAGAAAGTTTCATTATATTGTATTTTAATTATTATCATTTATAACAAGAGCGTCAACAAATTCTTCTATATATTGGCCGTCTATACACTGGTCGAGTGTCACCTCTCCTATTCGTGTACGTTCCAATGCTATGAGATGCGCACCCGAACCCAGAGCCAGACCTATGTCGCGCGCCAAGGCCCTTATATATGTCCCTTTGCTACACACCACACGAATCTTTATCACAGGTAATGAACAGTCTAACAGCTCAATCTCATCTATAACCAACAGCTTGGACTTTAGTTCGACTTCCTTTCCCTCACGCGCAAACTCGTACGCTCTCTTGCCCTCTACTTTACAGGCAGAATAAGTTGGAGGTACCTGATGTATTTCTCCGATGAATTCTTTTAATTTCCCTTCAACCAAATCTTTGGTTATATGTTCTACAGGATAAACACCATCGATCTCTGTTTCTAAATCGAACGAGGGTGTTGTTTCCCCTAGCTTTATCGTTGCAATATATTCTTTTGTCTGGTATTGGAACGATTCTATCAGTTTCGTCTTTTTTCCGGTACAAATAATCATCACACCTGTTGCCAAAGGATCGAGTGTACCCGCATGTCCTACCTTTAATTTACTGATACCCAACCTACGGCATAATTTATTCCGCAATTTTCGTACCAAAGTAAAAGATGTCCAATTCAGCGGCTTGTTAATATATAAGATCTCTCCGGAAATAAAATCCATTATATAATAGTTAATTCATGCCCGGTCAATAACAGAACCAGTATGATTCCTCCGACAATAATACGATACCAGCCAAACAGCTTGAACCCGTATTTGGTAACGAAGCCAATAAAAAACTTAATGGCCAGTATGGCAACAATGAATGCGACAACATTACCTATAATCAACACGTCCAGATTCTCTTTTAATAATTCAAAACCAGTATCAGATGTAAATAATTTCAGCATCTTGTATCCTGTTGCGGCAGCCATAGTAGGTACTGCCAGAAAGAAAGAAAATTCGGCAGCGTTCTTCCGGCTTAGTCCGCGGGTCATCCCCCCCACGATAGTAGCCATTGACCGCGATACTCCCGGTATCATTGCTATACATAGATAAAAACCTATAATAAAAGCATTCTTATATGTAATATTTTGTCGGCCTTCTTGCGGATTATTGAACCACTTGTCAACAAATAACATCAGGATACCACCCAGCACAAGCATAACTGCCACAACTGTCACATTTTCTAACAGCTCATCAATCTTATCGCTGAAGATAAGCCCTAATACCGCTGCCGGGATAAATCCTACCAGTAATTTCCAATAGAATTCAAACCTATAAAATATAGTTTTAAAGAAACTGCTTTTCGCTGACTCAGGAATATCATGGTTCAGGCGAAAAAATCGTTTCCAATATAAAACAATGACAGAGAGAATAGCCCCAAATTGTATTATTATAGTAAAAGCCTTTACAAATTCGTTACTCTCTACACCCAGCAAACTTTGTGCAATAATCATGTGTCCGGTAGAAGATACCGGCAAAAATTCAGTCAATCCTTCTACAATAGCAATTATAATTGCCTCTATTATATCCATTTATTAAGTAAGTATATGTTAGTTTTAAATTGTGCCGCTCCTTATTTTTCTTCTTTAGAGTCTTTTTTGCGCGGATATAATATACCGACGATCATAAGCAGGAATCCTGCAAAACAAACCATAGGCGCTACAACAATTCGTCTGGTACTGAAGATGTCCGGTTCGAAACCACCTTCTACACTCGAAGAAGGCCCTGTCATCAGTATAAAACCAACGATGATAAGAAGAACGGAAATGGCACAGATGATATAATTCATTTTACCAAATGCGAAGTTTTTTATATCCATATTTTCTATATATGATAAAGTTTATTCGTTGTCATTCTCAAATACCTGTTAACAGCCGAAACTGTCGCAAAAACAGTGATTAATATACCCAATACTACTACCAATCCATAGACTATAAGCAATTCGTAAGCCTGCACCATGGAAATTATTTCAGGGTATTCGTTTGTGAAATAATACACAACAGCAGTAATAGCCACATTTGCAAACAGTGCTGCCATAATACCTGACACAATACCGCTGGCGACAAAAGGACGCCTGATAAAACCATTCGTTGCTCCCACCAGACGCATTGTATTTATAAGGAAGCGTTTGGAATATATGTTTAGTTGAATCGTATTCCGGATCAGAGTAAAAGAAATCAGTATGAGTATTATGGCAAGAATCAATAATATTGAACCTACTTTTGATATCGTACTGTTAGCCTCGGCTATATCTTCTTCGTTAAAAGAAAGTCCCTTTGTGAGATTGAAGTCTTTAAAGCTGGCTTCCACTTTTTTCAGACTGTCGCTGTTTACGTACTCCGATTTGATAAACACATCGAAATAGCTTCTGGAAGGGTCATATCCCAATACTTCGGCAGGGTCGCCGCCCAAGTCTTTTAATAACTGGCTTTTTACCTCTTCCTTACTAATATAGACAGTCGATTTTACATAAGGGTTAGCCTCTATCTTTTGTTTCGTCTGCCTTATCGAAGGTTCACTCATATCGCCGCTTAATTCTATTGAAAAACCCATGTTTTCTTTAAAATAAGTAGCAAGCCCTTTTCCCGTAAAGCCTAACAAAATCGTCAACCCTAAAAGAAAAAGAACAAGAGTAATACTAATTGTAGTAATAACCCCTGCCGTAAATAGTGAAACTGTTTTTAATTGACGCTTATCAGACATTATACATAAAACAACCGGTCATATTTCCCATATGGGTACACAACACCTAAATTCGCTGCAAAGAAACAAAATAAATACCTGTTATAGCATTATTTTTGTTTTTTTTAATAAATTATGCTCGTCAATATTTATTTTAGCAATTTATCTATAATATATCAATATGCTGATATACCGATGTGCAAATGTGTCAATGACATTAAAATGAAAGAAAAAGAGGTCTTTGAAAAAATGAGAAACTACCCCACCCCGACCCTCCCCAAAAGGAGAGGGGGTAGCGAAGCCACGAAGAGGAAGGAATAAAAAAGCTAAGAGCTAACGGCTATCAGCTAATGGCTAAAACCTGTTACATTTGTTACTTTTCAGTTAAAATATCCGCCATGCTGTAGGGGCGCTGTGTCAAAAGTAAGGGATTACTATCAAAAAGTCATTTCCGGATGGCGCAGACATCGTGCCTGCACCCTTATTAATATCGGCACGAATAAATATCTGCACCAGCGTCTGATAAAATGATAGTGAAAATTTCTTTTGACACACCTCCGTTTTTAAAAAGCATTATTCTCGTATTCGGGCGTAAGATGTTACACCCCTATAGGCAAAGCCACGATTTTTTGAAATTATGGGAGTTGTTGCCTGTTCACTTTTTGTTAAAAAAAAGAACTTTTTTTATGCTTTTCGGGAATATATTAGTTTTGAATTGTGAATCTTACATTAGCTATTGTATCTTTGCAGCCTGTTACGAAAAGAAAGTAGATTGGTCATCATTAAGGATATTTTTTAATAGATTAAATGGAAAAACAGCAACCAACGCTAGAATCGACACTAAAATCGGCGGATACAGAAGAATTTATTGATATACATTTTTATCGGCCTATTGGTTACCGTTGGGCTCTGCTTTTTCAAAAACTGAATATTACGCCTAATGCTGTTACTATTGCCAGTATTTTCTTGGGAATAGGCGCGGGCGTTTGTTTTTACTTTGATAATATTTGGATCAATCTGCTAGGAATATTTTTGTTGGTTTGGGCCAACTCTTATGACAGTGCCGATGGGCAACTAGCCCGTATGACCAAGCAATATTCTGCATTAGGAAGGGTACTCGATGGCTTTGCTGGCAACCTTTGGTTTGCTTCCATTTATGTAGCCATTTGTTTACGCCTGTTTCCGGAATGGGGCGGTTGGATCTGGGTGCTGGCTTGTGTGACAGGCTATTTTCACTCTAAGCAGGCAGAGATGGCCGATTATTACAGAAATGTGCATTTATTGTTTCTGAAAGGAAAAGCGGGCAGCGAACTTGACAATTCGAAGGACTTAACCGAGAAATTTAAACAACTGTCGTGGGGTAAAAACTTTTGGGCAAAACTGGTTCTGTTTTTTTACCGAAACTATACTACCGATCAGGAAAACTGGTCGCCACGGCTTCAGAAATTATTCAAAATATTAAAAGAGAAATTTGGAGAAGTAGCGCCTCAACCGTTCAGAGACGATTTCAGGCAGGCAAGCCTTCCCTTAATGAAATATACGAACATACTTTCTTTCAACACACGCTCGATAGCTCTGTTTACCTCTATATTGATAGGGTGGCCATGGCTGTATTTCGTATTTGAGCTTACGGTACTTAATATATTATTGGTGTATATGATCTCAAGGCATGAGAAAATATGCAAGGGTTTTACAGGCGATATAAAGAATGGAAAGTATAATTAACCAAAACAAGATGTTTGATCTAAGCAAAATAAAAGGGATTATCTTCGATTACGGAGGGACGATAGACAGTAATGGGAAACATTGGGCTGAAGTTTTATGGGAATCTTATCAGGATCAGCAGGTTCCGGTAACGAGAGATCAGTTCAGGGAGGCATATGTCTATGGCGAGAGGTATCTGGCAACCAATGTTGTTATCCAACCCGAAGATAACTTCCATGCCCTTTTGCAAAAGAAGGTAGACTTGCAGGTTAACTATCTTGTGGATAAAGGTTTTTTAACGGAAGATGGTAAAACAGAAACTTATAAACTTGCTATTTCGGAGCAATGTTATACCTTTGTCAAGAATTTGATAAGAAAGGAAATCTCTATACTGACTGCACTCAAGGAACGATACCCGATGGTATTGGTTTCGAATTTTTATGGAAATGTACAATCAGTTTTGGAAGATTTTGGTTTGCTCGAGTACTTCGATGATATTATCGAATCGGCTGTAGTGGGTGTAAGAAAGCCCGATCCGGCCATTTTCGGTTTAGGTGTGGAAAGTCTGGGATTACCCGGCGAGTCGGTAGTTGTTATCGGCGATTCCTATACCAAAGATATCGTTCCGGCATCGAAAAACGGATGTCAGACCATTTGGCTGAAAGGCCTGGGCTGGGGCGATGATGACGAAAATGCAACAGCAGATCTTATCATCACAGACTTCATGGAGTTGAAGGCTGCCTTTCAATTAGATTGAAAGA